>CAZXTX010000267.1:0-4422 GCA_964643695.1 uncultured Mariniphaga sp.
TCACGCACACTATTATCGGGAAGTGTAATTTTAAACATGTTGCTACATTCTTTTTAAAGTGGTGCAAATATAATGAATCTTAGAAAAACACAAATTATTTAATGAAATGAGTATGAGTAAAATTAATGCAAAAAAAGGTATGATTATTTTTTCATATAAGTTCTGTTCGTTTATCTTAAAAACAACCAGTTATAAATTTATAAAATTGATTTCAGAATGAATAATCATAAACTCTTTTTACAAAAAACTCACCGTTGGTTATGTTGATGTTGGGATTGTCTTTGGCTTTCACTTTGCCTGAGAATGTACCTTTGACAATTTCATCAGTAAGTTCGGTAATCGTAACTACTGACAACAATGCGGTTAATATATCGGAACTACTGTAAATCACTTCTGAATCTTTTGGTTTATATGCGAATAAAACACCCGTTTTTCCTCCGCTTAAAACCGTAAGGCTGCTGTATGTGTCTTTTGTTATGGGTATATCACTCATTATTACAAACCCGAATGTTGAGCCGCTTTCTTCAGAACCGGTTATTCCTCCCAGATAGTAGCCGTCCTTTTGGGCAAAGCCTGCCATTAACAAAGGCTGGTCATTGTATTCTACAAGTTTGTCGTTTGCTTTGAATCGAATAAAATATTCGGGCTCCTTTTTTTTATCGGCTTCATCATCTTTTGCACAACCGTAAAAAAGCATTATCCCAAAAAGTAACAAGGTGGGGAGAAGTATATATTTTATTGAATTTTTCATGTAGTTTTCATTAAAGTAGTCATTAAAACATTGCTTTATATAATTTGTTCAGCTTACTTGCTTTTGTTGTGCCGGTATATGTTTAATCAATATAATTTTAAACAAAAGTTTATTCTTTTTCTTTGGCTTCTTCCCAAATTTCGTCCATTTCCGCCAGCGACATGTCATGCAAACTTTTTCCTTTCATCAGAGTCTGGCTTTCCAGGTAATTAAACCGTTTAATGAATTTAAGGTTGGTACGTTCAAGGGCTGCTTCAGGATCAATACCGTAGAGGCGTGCAGCATTTACCATTGCAAAAAACAAATCGCCGAATTCAGCTTCGGTTTTGTCGCTGTCTGCTTTATCTATTTCACGGGAGAGTTCATCTATTTCCTCTTTAACTTTTTCCCAGACCTGCTCTTTGTACTCCCAGTCAAAACCTACTCCGCGGGCTTTTTCCTGAATGCGGTTGGCTTTTATTAATGCAGGCAAAGCCACCGGCACACCTTCCAAAACACGCTTATTCCCGCCTTTTTCTTTTAGTTTGAGTGCTTCCCAGTTCTCTTCCACCTTTTTTGCAGAACCGTCAACATTAACTTTGCCAAATACATGAGGATGCCTGAATATCAGCTTTTTGTTAATTTCTCCCAGCACATCGGCCATGTCAAACTCACCTTTTTCGGAAGCTATTTTTGCATAAAAAACGATGTGCAGCATTATGTCGCCGAGTTCTTTTTTTATTCCGTTTAAATCTTTTTTCAGAATTGCATCTGCCAGTTCATAAGTTTCCTCAATTGTAAGTTTTCTTAATGATTCCAGCGTTTGTTCCTTGTCCCACGGGCATTTTTCGCGCAGTTCATCCATGATTTCAAGCAGTTCGCCAAAAGCTTTCAGTTTCTTTTCCATAATCTTTAATAATTCAAAGCAAAGTAATACAATGAACTGCTAAAAATGAAAGTTTCAGAAAAAAATCTTTATTTGGATTTACTTATTCTGATGAACAGCAATCCGGCATTTATGGCAAAAGCCAGTATAATTATAATGTTACCGGTTCATTATATTCTTTCACTCTATAATAAGGAACTATAATTTTAAAAATGTTACTGCATTCGTTTTTCAGTGGTGAAAATATAACGAGTCGTATAAAAACATAACATTTTAACCATCGGCATTAACGATTGTAAATACAATTCGTATTAAAGGGTGATTTTAGAATGTTTAATTTAAAATTCTTTTTACATAGAATGAACCTTCGGTAATGCTTATATCAGATTGACCGGCAGCTTTTACAGTACCACTAAATTTGCCTTTTACTCCTTTATCTGTCATTTCGGAAATGGTTCCCTGTGCATCAAGTTTTGATATTATTTCGGAACTGAAAATAACTCCCGATTTTTTTTCCTTATAAGCAAAAAGAATTCCTACAGTGCCGTCAACAGAAGCAGTGTAACCGCTGTAGGTGGTTTCATAAATTGGAGCGAGGCTATACAATATTAAAGAAAAGTTGGAACTGGCATCATTCCAGCCACTGATTGTGCCTACATACTGATTGCCACTTTGAGCGAAACCGGCCGTAAGTCCCAGTTGGTTTGTGTATTCTACAAGTGTACCGTTAGCTTTAAATCGCATGTAATATTCTCCGGTTTCTTTTTCGTCCTTTGAACAACTTTCATGTAAAAAAGCCACTGATAAAAGCATTACAAAAATCAGAATAAATCTTACTGTCTTTTTCATGAATTCAATATTATTGATGAATAAAAAAATCACAAATAAAACAGATTTTTATTCACTTTTGTTTAGCTTAGTATCAGCTAATTATACTAAATAAATAGAGTTTTTTAAATTTTGTTTTTACAGTATTATTCTTTCCTTTTTGCCTCTTCCCAAATTTCGTCCATTTCGGTTAGCAACATTTCATGCAAACTTTTTTCTTTTCATCAGTGCCTGATTTTCCATGTAATACAATTCGTATAATTTCAAGCAGTTCACTAAAAACTTTCAGTTTTCTTTTCACAATCTTTAAAAGTTCAAAGTAAAGTAATGCAATGAACTGCTAAAAATGAAAGTTTTAGGAAAAAGCAATTATCTGGATTTACTTATTTTAATGAAAAGCAATCCGGCATTTACTGCAAAAGCGGCAATTATAATGATGTTGCCGGCTAATGAATGTCCTGTTATACTTATTATTTTTCCTGCAAGTGCAGTTAATCCGCCTGCTGTAATTGCTGCCGTAACCTGTGGTTTTACAACTTTTAAATTAAGCAGGCCGGCAAGCACGGGGATTACAAAAGCTCCTGAAAAGAATGTGAGTCCCATTAAAAGCGATTGCAGTACAGATGCAACATATAATGCTACAACAATGCTCATAATGCCAAGTAGAATTATTAAATACCGGGTTAACCGGAAAGCTTTCGGAGTATCAATATCCGGATAGAACAGTTCGCTCAGAATAATTGATGATGTAAGCAGCGTAGTGTCTGCCGATGACATTACAGCAGAAAGCAGGGCTGCAATGAATAATCCGTAAAAGAAACCTGGCAAAAGCTGTTCTGCAAAAGAGATGAGTTCTGTGCTGCCGGTTGTATGAGAAAAAACACCCAGAAAAGTTATCAGGAATGAAACAGGAATCAGCAATAATGCAACAATAATTACACTTGTAGTTGCGGTTTTTTCATTTTTTGCACAAAACAGGCGGGAGTAAATATCAGGGCCAACCACAAACGTAACTGAATATGTGAGAATAAGTATCAGCAGATCGATTCCTGAAAATGATTCGTTAAAAAGAGTGGTTGCTTTAAAAGGAGGTATTTGTGAAGCAACGGGAGTACGGATGGCAAAAATAAAAAGCGACACTAATCCGGTAATAATCAGTACCGATTGAAAAATATCTGTTCTTATAACACTTATCTGGCCGCCTAAAAGCGTATAAACTATAAAGATTATTCCTGCTGATACAGCAGCATTGTTATAGCTTATAAATCCGAGTCCGGCAAGAATTTTACCGGCTGCAATTATTTGTGCGGCAATAATTCCCAGCCAGGCTGCCGGAATAATAATTGAAGAAATAAGCCGGGCACGTTCGCCAAAAAAATGGCCAAGTAATCCGGGAAGGGTAAACTTTCCGTAACGGCTTACAAATTTGGCAACCGGTGTCAGCAAAAATAAACCGAAAGATGCACAAAGCAGAAACCATATTGCAGCCCAGCCGATTTGGCTGCTTAGCTCAATGGTGCCAAGTATTGCGGAACCTCCCAGAATTGTTGCGAGCAGGCTTCCCGAAACCGGTAAAAGCTTAGCATTTTTACCTGCAACATAATAATCTGCGGGTGTTTTAATTTTAAACCACGATAAAAAACCCAATAGAAGGAGAACAATAAAGTAGATTAAAACAAAAAAGACGGGGTTGTCCAGCATTCACTATTCATTTTTATTAATGGGCATAAATATCGGAAATTACCTTTCAATATTGTATTTTCGTTGTTCTTTTTTAATAAAAGTTATGTAATGAAGAAATTGTCTTTTATTATTTGTCTGTTTCTTTTTTTAATTTCAGGATGTAAAATAGGGAAAAAGACTGTTCCGGCACAAGTGGAAAAAAATCAGCGGATTTTTTATACTATTAAAATTGTTTATTATTAAAGGTATAGTATGCCTGCCTGTTGCAGACAGGGAACTCGCATGATTTTAATTA
>CAZXTX010000268.1:0-1290 GCA_964643695.1 uncultured Mariniphaga sp.
TTTTAATTTTCTTTAATAAATTACTGTACATAATTTTACTATCTTAGCCCTTATGAGCTGTGGGTTTGGGTTTGTATTGAAACTTGTGATTTTCAATTATATATCCTTGCCCGGAATTTTGAGAAACAACCTTAAGTTAAATATTAAAAATCAGATTATGAATCATTTAAAAACAAACTTGATTTTAACCGGAATGACTCTGTTTATAATGCTTTCCGGTATTTTTTCGTGTACTCCAAATAGAGAATTAAAAAATGAGCAGCCTGAATCCGATGAATATTATGTTGCTGCATACATTTGGCCGTCGTGTCACCATGATGAACGGTTTGGGGATATGCTCTGGCCTGACGGAACGGGCGAGTGGGAAGTGATTAAAAAGGGAGACAAAAGGTTTGAGGGGCACAACCAGCCCAAACTTCCGCTGTGGGGATATGAGCACGATGACGATCCTCTGGTAATGGAAAAATGGATTGATGCTGCAACCGACCATGGTGTTAATATTTTTGTTTTTGACTGGTACTGGTTTGATGAGGGGCCGTTTCTGGAAAGTACCCTGAACAACGGCTTTCTTAAAGCCCGGAATAATGATAAAATGCACTTTTATCTGATGTGGGCAAATCATGATGTGAGGCGCAATTACTGGAATGTTCACAAATTTGCCGATGACACCTCAGTTATGTGGGAGGGGGCGGTTGACTTGGAGAATTTCAAAATTATTGTTGAACGGGTAATTAAAAACTATTTCAATAAGCCCAACTACTTTAAAATTGACGGTTGTCCGGTATTTTCCGTTTTCAGTATTCATAATCTGATTAAAAGCTTTGGTACGGTTGAGGAAACCCGCAAGGCAATTGATTATTTCAGGGAGGAAACCAAAAAGGCCGGTTTCCCTGATGTCCATTTTCAGTGGAATCAGGGCGGCGGTTCAATAATGTCGGAAGAAGCGGCGACACATTTCTCGGAAAATGTAAAAACAATGGGATTCAACAGTGTGGCAATGTATAATATGGGCGGACTGAATGAAGATTATCTGGTTTATGGTTCAAACTCCCTGAAAATCAGAAAACAGATGGATTCCATATTGAGTGCAATCAATGTTCCGCTTTTTCCGTGTGTATCGGTGGGGTGGGACGATACACCGCGGTTTCCGGCAAAAGGGATAAAAGATGTGGTGCATTATCATAAAACACCTGAAAGCTTTGCCGCCTTACTGTCAAAAGCAAAGGAGTATGCCGACAGCCGCCCCGGACAGCCAAAACTTATTACAATAAATGCCTGGAATGAATGGGT
>CAZXTX010000268.1:1390-2903 GCA_964643695.1 uncultured Mariniphaga sp.
GTAAATTTAAAATTTTGTGTGATGGAAAATTTAATGAAAGAGAAAATCAGAAAATTTATTATTGAAGGAGCTGATGAACAGTTAATTGATGCCCGCCCGGATGAGTTCTGGCAGAAACTGAGGGATGTGGGAACAGAATTGTGGCTTGATACCGGTGATATTGATGATGCCGCTAAAATATGGACCCGGGAAATGACCGCGTTAACAACCAATAATACTCTGGTAAACAGGGAAGTCCAAAAGGGTATTTATGATGAGTTTATTGCAGAGGCGGTTGATATTGTCAGGGAGTTACCGTTAAAGGAACAGATAATTGAGATAGCTTTTATTCTGAATGCGCGTCATGGTTTGAGGCTGACCAAAAAATTTGGCGGACTGGTGAGTGTGGAGCTGCATACGGATATTGCACATAATATTGATGCAACCGTTGAATATGGCAAGCGTTATTTTGAGATTTGTCCCGAACAGTTTTTGGTAAAAGTACCTTATACTGCCGATGGACTTATTGCAGCAAGAAAGCTGAGGGAGCAGGGGGTGAAAATTAATTTCACACTTGAGTTTTCAGCAAGGCAGAATGTAATAGTGGCTGCCATTACCCGGTCAAATTATCAGAATGTTTTTTTGGGAAGAATAAGTGCCTATATTGCCGACAACGGTTTGGGAGATGGTTCGGGAGCAGGTGAGCGTACAGTTTTGGAAACGCAGAAGTATATAAAGATGCTAACTAAGAACAATCCCGAACCGGCAAAACTTATTGCAGCCAGTTTGCGAAGCTACACACAGCTTGACGACCTTGCCGGCGTGGATGTCTATACAATGCCCGTTAAAGTTGCGGCTGAAGGCAGAGGAAAATTGAGTGGGAATTTTCATTCCCGTTTAAATGAGGTTTATCCTGTCGGAATAGATAAGGAAGCATCGGTTTATTTTCCCGAAAAACTTTGGGAGGTATCGGAAAAAGAGCTGGAATTAGCCAAAAAGTTAGGTGAAAACTGTCCTGAAAGCGGAAGTGAACTTATAGAAATGGCTCATAAGTCTGGTTGCCGGGATATGTTTCCTGTTTTATCCGAAAGTGATTACAAGCAAATTGCTGCCGATGGTAAAATACCAAACCATGAACATTGGGCGAAACGGATTGAAACCGGTGAACTTGCAATTGATACTCTACTGAATCTGGCAGGACTTGCAAGTTTTGCAAAAGACCAGTTGCAATTAGATGAACGGATTGAAAGAATTATTAAAGGAGCCTGATACCGAATAAAAAACAAACTTAAAAAATACAAACTATGGTAGTTATTCATTCTTATGCGTGGGCAGTTTTTCTTGCTTTTATAACAATGCTTTGCTGGGGTTCGTGGGCCAACACCCAGAAGCTTGCCCAGAAACAGTGGCCTTTTCAGTTGTATTACTGGGATTATGCTCTCGGAGTTCTGCTTTTAACGCTTGTGCTGGTCTTTACCGCCGGAAGCACAGGCAGTGAGGGCAGAAGCTTTATTGCCGATTTGTCGCAGGCGGA
>CAZXTX010000268.1:3003-4402 GCA_964643695.1 uncultured Mariniphaga sp.
ATTTCGCTTGCAGCCGGTGTGCTGATGGGATTCTGGTACTATTTTGTGGCAGCTTCAATGACTGACAACTTTGTTACTCCCGAAGCCGGAAAATTAACGCCCTACACAGCATCGGTAGTGATGGCAGTGGGACTGTTTGTCTCCAACTTTTTATGGAATACGATTTTTATGTACAAACCCATTGCCGGCGAAAAAACAACGTACAAAGATTACTTTGTAAAAGGCAACAGCAAACTGCACCTGATCGGAGTTTTAGGCGGTGTTATCTGGGGAATCGGAACCGTTGTGAATATCATTGCCGCCGAACAGGCAGGTTATGCTATTTCATACGGTCTTGGTCAGGGTGCCACCCTTATCTCGGCGTTGTGGGGAGTATTTATCTGGAAAGAGTTTAAAGGTGCCAAAGGCGTTAACGGTCTGCTGACTGCCATGTTTTTGTTCTTTGTTCTGGGGCTTGCACTTATAATTGCGGCACGTTTATATTAAATTGTATCAATGGAGAAAAATAAAATTGTAGTTGCCGGCAGTTCCAATACCGATATGGTGGTTAAAGTACCTCATATTCCGGCACCCGGTGAAACTGTTCTTGGAACTGATTTTATGACCATTCCGGGCGGCAAGGGTGCCAATCAGGCTGTTGCGGCGGCAAGAGCCGGGAGTACAGTTACGTTTATTGCATCAGTTTCTGACGATTCGTTCGGGAAACAGTCGGTTGAAAATTACCATAACGAGGGAATTGACACTTCATTTATAAAGGTACAGCCGGGAACATATTCGGGTATTGCCCTTATAAATGTTGCCGATGGCGGTGAAAACAGCATTGCGGTTGCACCCGGTGCCAACAGCTGGCTTTTGCCTGAAGATATTTATAGTTTTGAAGATGCTTTTGATGATGCGAGAATTGTGCTGACTCAGCTTGAAATTCCGATGAATACGGTGGAGGCACTGGCTGATATATCGCATAAAAAAGGGATATCGTTTATTCTGAATCCCGCACCCGGTGCGATACTTTCGGAGCAGTTGCTTGAAAAAGTCACAATTATTACACCCAACGAAACCGAAGCGGCACTTATTACGGGCAGGGAAAAGTTTAAGGATGAGGATGTTCCGCAGATGGCAAATGAAATTTTTAAGAAAGGTGCTGCCACTGTAATTATAACCCTCGGAAGCAGGGGAGTGTATGTTAAAACTTCCGGTTTTGAAGGATTTGTCGAGGGTTATAAAGTTAAGGCAGTGGATACCACTGCTGCGGGTGATGTTTTTAACGGTACACTTGCAGCGGCAATTGCCGACGGAATGGAATTGCTGAAAGCTGTTGATTTTGCACAGCGTGCAGCAGCAATTTCGGTAACACGCATGGGAGCACAGCCGTCGGCACCGGTACTGGAAGAAATAAGAA
>CAZXTX010000269.1:0-4368 GCA_964643695.1 uncultured Mariniphaga sp.
TCGGTATAGTTTACCTTTTTGTATTTGTATGACGGCTGCCAGCCCTCTTTCAGCATATAGAGGAAATCACCCGAGCGGTCTTTGTCAAATGATTTGTAAAGTGTTGCAAGAAGTCCGTTGGTTGAACTTCCCTTTTCAAGCTGCCCGGCAGTCATTGACAGCTGTACTCCCTCAAACTGATTTATAAAACCGGAAGCTTCATCACGTACCTCGTTCAGGTCAATTTTTAATTGTTTAATAAGGTCATGATTCAGGTAAACATTCAGGTCGGTGGAGAATTCAATCCAGTTTCCTTCGCCATAGGTTACATTTAAGTAGGAAGTTAACAGTGCAAAAGCACTTTCGGGTGAAAAACTGTTTACCGGAAGGTTGAATTCTTCTTTGAGATAATTTACCGGATATGAGGCAGATGTATTTGCAGTCAGGAAGAAAAGTACATTTTGTTTTCCATACTTATTTTCAGCAAAGCTGATAACTTCTGCCAGATATTTATCGAGATATAGGTATGAATCCTGCATTTCTAATGATGCCGGCCCGAATGAACCGTTTTCATAATCCATTGATGAAAACACAAGTGTAACAAAATCGGTGTGTTCATCTTCGCCAATAGGTACGCTTTCAAAAAGTTTAAGTGCAAAGTTTTTTACAATTTCATTTGCAAAAGGAGTTGTTTTAATCGGGCTCAGTTGTTCTGCCTTTCGTGTATATCTTCCGATACTGTGGGGAAAAATGTTCCATGTATCAAAATATCCTTTTTCATGTATGTAGTTGTCAACAACACTTTCGGTATATAAATTTTCGGGCAAAAGAGTTACCCAGTTTTGGTAACTGTATTTTTCACCGTAGTTTTCATAGTTAAAATCCCATGCCCATTCGGGGAATCTGCCTAAAAAGAATGAGCTTGAAATCATTCTTCCGTTATCGGTGTCAAACCAAAAAGCACCGTTTGCAGCATGTCCGGCAGCAAAAATTGCCGATTCGCGGTTCATTGCCACACTGTAAATGAGAGAATTTCCTCTCGAAAATATTTTGAGATTGTCGGTTATTGTGTTGGAAAGCAGTTTTTTTGGAGAAGCATTTCCGTTTTTGGAATCTGAGCCCACAGTAAAGTAGTTGTCGTCTGAAGTACATTCGGCTTCTTTGTTTCGCAACCTGTCGTACCAGGTTTTTCCGATAATACCGTGAATTGCCGGATCGGTACCTGTAAAGAGTGTGGCAGTTCCGCTTGCATAGCTGTGATACTGCAGATTTAAATTTATATTGGAGCAAACCGCACCATGGGTATAAAGTTTTTTGAAACCATCTTCTCCAAATGTGTTCCAGTACCGCTGAATGTAATCGGGACGCATGTTCTCAACAACCAGACCTATTACAACTTTGGGCTTTTCATCAAAAACCATAAATGACTGACCGGTTTGGGCAATTGTTCCAAAACTGAATAAAAGGAAAAATATTGAGGTTAAAATTTTGTTCATGTCAACGTATATTTTAGCCGCTAAAAGTAATAAAGTCTGGTCTTAATTCAAATAAACGGTATGTCAGCAAGTTAATTTTTCAGGTTCGTTAAAAGGAAATTAAACTTTGCAAAATTTTTTTTTCTTTTTGAAAACTGATTCTCTTATTTTTATTTTCAGACAAAAAACTCTTTTCTTTGTGCCGTAACTGTATCGTCGGTTTTTTATCAATTATTTGAAAATATTAAAATGACAGAAAAGAAGCGTGTAAATGTTGTTACAATGGGATGTTCGAAAAACCTCGTGGATTCCGAGGTGCTGCTTAATCAGCTTGAACGCGGGAATTTTGATGTTGTGCACGATTCAAATGATACTGGTTTTGATGCGGTTTTTATAAATACCTGCGGTTTTATTCACGATGCAAAGCAGGAGTCAATTGATATGATTCTGGACTATGCCGATGCCAAAAAACGGGGTGACATAGATAAACTGTATGTGATGGGGTGCCTTTCGCAGCGTTATCAGAATGAGCTGGAACAGGAGATACCGGAAGTTGACAGGTACTTCGGGAAGTTTGATCTGAAAGCGATGGTGGACGAGTTAAAAGTAACTTTTCGGCCTGAATATATTTATGAAAGGAAAATAACCACTCCATCGCATTACGCTTACCTGAAACTTGCCGAGGGGTGTAACCGTTCGTGTGCATTTTGTGCCATTCCGATGATGACCGGAAAACACAAATCGAGAACAATTGAAAGTCTTGTTACCGAGGCCAAATATCTTAGCAGGCGCGGTGTAAGGGAAATATTGCTGATTTCTCAGGAACTGTCATATTTCGGGATTGATTTGTACGGCAGGAACATGCTGCCGGAACTGATTGAAAAGATTTCTGAAATAGATGGAATAGAATGGATCAGGCTGCATTATCTTTATCCCACAAAATTCCCGTATGATATTTTGCCGGTGATGCGCGAAAATCCGAAGGTTTGTAAATATCTGGATATGCCGGTGCAGCATATTTCAGACAATGTACTCAAGCATATGTTACGGCATGTAACCAGAAAAGAGACCGAAACACTTATTAAACGGATAAAGGATGAGGTGCCCGGTGTTATTTTGCGTACAACTTTACTGGTTGGTTTTCCGGGTGAAACCGATGAGGATTTTAAAGAGTTGAAGCAGTTTGTTTATGATACAAAATTTGAAAGGCTTGGTGTGTTTACCTATTCACATGAGGAAGGAACCTATGCAGCCCGCAAGTACAACGACGATGTTCCTGAGCAGGTAAAGCAGGCAAGAGCAGATGAAATAATGGAAGTTCAGCAGCATATTTCAGCAGAGCTGAACAGCCAAAAAACAGGGCGGATATTTAAAGTTATAATTGACAGAAAAGAGGGCGGCTCATACATTGGTCGTACCGAATATGATTCGCCTGAAGTTGACGGTGAGGTTATAATTTCATCAGAAACGGAATTGAAAAGAGGAAGTTTCTGCAATGTAAAAATCACCGGTTCTGACGATTATGACCTTTTCGGCGAAGTTGTTTCATAAATCGTTAATTCCCGATCATATATATTATCGAAAGCTGTTGCTGCTGATCCAGATATTTGCGGTCAACAACGTGGAATGAGAGATTAAATCTGCCTTTTACCTTTTTGTGATTTATAAAATACCATATAACATCGGTTCGCCAGTAATCTTTTACTCTGTAAAACAGGTCGCCGTTTTTAAATTTGTGGCCGTCGCCGGAGTGTAATACCGATTTTATTCCATAGTTTTTATATCGTCCCTGCGCTTCGGCAATAAGGCTGAATGCATTTTCAAAATCCTTGGTTTTGCCACGGTCTTTAAAGGATGATTCAAGGAGACCTGCTTTGATGTATCCGCTCAGCGGAGTGTTTTTTCCGGTGCGTATTCCGGCCATTAAAGAAAGTCCGAGATAATCCTTGACACGGTTTTCCGGATCCAGAATTCCTGCACCCGCATCGTGAAACATCAGCAGATAATTTTGCAGAAACAGGTTTTTATGAAAAATCTCACCAGAAAATCCTGCAACAAAGTTTTCCCTGTCGGTATCGGTTTGTCGGCTTACCCAGTCAACAAACCCGTTTTGATGGCCCCAGTCCCAGCGGGCTTCGCCAAACATTCCCTCAATATTCGGACGATAATACATCAGTGTGTCGGTCATCATTGCCAGCGGAAAATCAATACGTCCGCGGCGCGGGAATGCACCAAAAACAAAGTCTTTGCTGTTGTCGGAATACTGATAGTAAAAAGTTAACCGGGGTTTGTGAAAGTCGAGATCGCTGCCAAACTCAAGCAGATGGCTGAGTCCTCCCATAATCAGGTGATTTCCTGTTTTAAAGCCTGCCTCAAATGCCATTCTGTTTCCCAGAATCGTTTGCGACATTGCCCTTCCGCTATTGGCATATTCGCGGTTATCGCCAATTCCGTCAAACAATATCTGATACTTGAAATCCTGAGTATAACCAGTAAAGGAGAGTAAAATAAGCGTGAAAAATAAAAATCTTTTCATTATCCGGTTTTGTCAGGCAAAATTAGTAAATCATTTCTGAAACCAATGAAATTGTTTCGGGATGAAGTATTATAAACGAAAAAAGTTTGAGGGTTCGAATGTTCGAGAGTTCGAACAACGTAAAACAATTTCAAACAACATCAAACGATTTCAATCAATTTCAGAACAATCCCGTTATCTCCCCGTCATCATTTACATCCATATTTACAGCAGCCGGAATATTCGGCAGTCCGGGCATAAGCATCATGTTGCCGCATACAACCACTAAAAAACCGGCTCCGGCTGAAAGATTGACATCGGTAACCGTTAGATTCCAGTTTTTTGGAACTCCCACAGCCTGTGGATTATCCGATAGCGACATTTGTGTTTTTGCAATGC
>CAZXTX010000270.1:0-4353 GCA_964643695.1 uncultured Mariniphaga sp.
ATTTCCTGTTTTAATTTTTTCAATTATCTCATTTTCAAACCACTCTTTGTCCTTATTATTCTTAAATGAATTAACAGGAATATAGATAAACTGATTTTTAGCAATGAAAAGTAAATAGTTTTTTTTAATCAGGTCAACTTTTATGAAATGTTCAAGTTTGACAGGAGAATAGGTGTCTTCGTCAATTATGCCGTTAATTTTTTTCAAATCAATCTCATAATATCTTTCCGCCAGCATTATTTTGTTCTCTTTTGATACTGAATATCTCCAAAATTGAATTATCAGCAAAAAAGGATAAATAATTGCAAGAATAATAATCACCTTATCAAAAAGCTCATGTTGTTCTTTCAGTCCTGCAAATATTGCTACTGTCCAGATTCCGATAAATAACCACCACCGTTTTTTGATGTATCTCAATATAAAAATTGAAAACAATTCCTTTGGTGTGAGTTTTATCTTTTTAGTTGTAATCATTTGTCATGAGTTGTGTATGCAATGCCCCGTTTCAGTCAGAAATAATATTTTCAAAAATTATCCCTGAGAAAAGAAATTGTTTCCTTTATCGTCAACCACTATGAATGCCGGGAAATTTTCAACTCTGATTTTTCTGATTGCTTCCATTCCCAATTCAGGAAAATCAATCTCTTCAACTGATTTTATGCTGTCTTTTGCAAGTATGGCTGCCGGCCCGCCGATTGAACCCAAATAGAAACCGCCATGTTTTTTGCATGCATCAATAACCTGCTGTGTGCGGTTGCCTTTGGCAAGCATAATCATTGAACCGCCGTGTTTCATAAATTCTTCAACGTAGGGGTCCATTCTTTCGGCAGTTGTGGGGCCAAAGCTGCCGGATGCCATCCCTTTTGGCGTTTTAGCCGGCCCTGCATAGTAAACCGGATGGTTTTTTAGATATTCAGGCAAAGGCTTGCCTTCATCAAGCATTTTTTTTATTTGCGCATGTGCGGTATCGCGTGCTACAATTAATGTTCCTTTGAGATTCAGCCTTGTTTTTACAGGATGTTTTGTAAGTTCCTTCAGAATGTTTTCCATTGGCTGGTCGAGGTCAATATCTATTGAAGATTGTAAAAAAGGTGCTTCCACGGGAAGGAATCTTGCAGGATTTTTCTCAAGTTCTTCAAGAAAAATTCCGTCGGCGGTAATTTTTGCCTTAATGTTACGGTCGGCACTGCAGCTTACTCCCATTCCGACCGGACATGATGCGGTATGGCGCGGCAGTCTGATAACACGTACGTCGTGAACTAAGTATTTCCCGCCAAACTGGGCACCAATTCCGCTTTCCCTGCATATTTGCAGTACTTTTTGCTCCCATTCCAAATCGCGGAATGCCTGTCCGCCTTCGTTTCCTTCAGTTGGCAGATTATCGTAATATCCTGCCGATGCTTTTTTTACCGCCGTAAGCGTGGCTTCGGCAGAAGTGCCGCCAATAATTAGTGCAAGATGATAGGGTGGACATGCGGATGTTCCGAGGTCATTAATTTTTTCTTTTATGAAATTGGTGAGATTTTTTTCGTTCAGCAGCGATTTGGTTTGCTGATAAAGGAAGGTTTTGTTGGCCGAACCGCCGCCTTTTGCGATAAACAGAAATTCGTAGCTGTCGCCTTCATCAGAATAAATATCAATCTGCGCCGGCATGTTTGTCCCCGAGTTTTTCTCTTCAAACATTGAATAGGGAATCATCTGGGAGTAGCGCAGGTTTTTATCCCTGTATGTTTCAAAAATTCCTTTTGCAAGATGTTTGGCATCATTTACCCCGGTATAAACATTTTCTCCCTTTTTGCCAATAACTACTGCTGTTCCGGTATCCTGGCATGTTGGAAGTTCTCCTTCGGCAGATACAACCTGATTCAGAAGCATGGTATAGGCAACAAACCTGTCGTTGTCGGTTGCTTCCGGGTCTTCAAGTATTTTTGTAAGTTTTTCAAGATGCGATGCACGCAGATAAAATGATACATCGGTAAAGGCCTCACGTGTAAGGAACTCAATTCCTTCAGGTTCAACTTTCAGAATTTTACGGCCGTCACATTCGGTAACCGAAATATAATCTTTTGTAAGAAGCTTGTATTTGGTCTCATCTTTGGAAACCGGGAAGGGTATCTGATACCGAAAATCTTTCATTTTTAATGGTTTTAATTTAATTGTGCGGCAAAGATAAAACTTGCTGACATTTTCCTTCACTCTTTGGCGAATATGCAGTAATGTTTAACAGATTTTTCTAATTTTGAAAAAGATACCGGAATTATAAAACGGGCATATGAAGAGTTTACATCTGTGCTGATAATTGAATTTATCACTTTCCCGTATTATATTTTCTGATAATAAATAGTTTGAATAGCGTGAAATCATTTTTTTATATATTTTTTTTGATATACTTTTTAAGCTGTCAGACAGTTTTTTCACAAACAGGCTCACTTACTGTTAAAACCGGTGTTTCGAAAGAGGTTGTGAGTGATTTTAAAACCGAAGGCAGATTGTTTCTGTTTGTCAGTTCCAGCCGTATGAGTCAGCCGAGATTAAATACATGGCCGGATAAAGGAAATATGATTTTTGCCACAAATCTTAAAAACTGGAAGCCGGGTGATGTTTTTACTTTTAATGCCGGTTCTGACTTAATCAATTCGGTTGATGTTACGCTCGATAAAATACCCGAAGGGAACTATACAGTTCAGGTTTTGTGGGTTCAGAATCAGGATGAACCCGGAATAAACGGTCCCGGAAATCTGTACAGCGAGTCGGTTAATATAGATTTGGCCGGAGACATGAGTTTTGAGCTTCCTTTGAAATACATGACCGGCGAGGAAAAGCTTGCAGAACATCCGCTCTTACATGAGGTGAAAATGAAAAGTGAGGTACTTTCCGAATGGCACGGCAAAGACGTATTTGTTAAGGCTGCGGTTTTGCTGCCGTCTTCGTTTCACAAAAATCTGGCTCGCAAATATCCGGTACGCTACAATATTGCCGGATTTGGCGGCCGTTATACGCGGGCAAACAAATATGTTTTGTGGATGAAAAATTTTCTTGAGTGGTGGGAATCGGATGAGGCACCGCAGATTGTAAATGTTTTTCTTGATGGTTACGGCCCGTTTGGCGACAGCTATCAGATGAATTCTGAAAACAGCGGCCCTTACGGTACTTCTCTTATTGAAGAACTTATTCCGCTGATAGAAAAAGAATTCAGAGGAATGGGAATTCCGGAATCCCGGTTTTTGGACGGGTGCAGCACCGGCGGATGGGTTTCGCTTGCCTTGCAGTTGTTTTATCCCGGCTTTTTCGGAGGTTGCTTTTCATACAGCCCTGATCCGGTTGATTTTGAAAAGTTTCAGCTTGTGAATATTTACAGTGATGAAAATGCCTATATAAACGAATACGGATATATGCGTCCTCTGATGCGAAATTTGTCGGGCGAAACGGTTATTTCGCAAAAAGACTTTATCCGGTTTGAGAATGTTTTGGGAAAAAATGACACCTATCTTACATCCGGCGGTCAGTTCGGTTCATTTACCGCACTTTTTAGTCCAAAGGGAGATGATGGTCTGCCTGTACCGTTGTTCGATCCGTACAGTGGAAAAATCAACCGTGATGTGGCTGAGCACTGGCGCAAATATGATTTGAAGCATTATGTGGAAACCAACTGGAAAAAACTCGGGCCTGAAATAGAAGGTAAAATTTGGATCTGGATGGGTGATATGGATGAGTTTTTTCTGAATCCGGCATTACGGAATTTTGATGAAATGTTACAGGAAACCGAAAATCCCAAATCTGATGCAGTTATCCGGTTTTCGCCAATGGAAGGGCATTGCAGCGGATATAACGACAGAAAAGTTTTGCAGCAGATAGAAGAAAAATGGGAATTATATCTGAAACAATTTCAAGAAGAGGAAAATAGGAATGGACAGGATTAAAAAGTCACTCTTCCCATTCCAGCTTCTGGTCAACTCTGAAAACTATTTTTTTATTGTCAATCAGCCACTTTAGTACATTCATCGATTTTTCGCGGTTTCCTTTCAGTTTTAACAGAAGTGTTTCGTAAGTCACCGGTTCTTCCAAAATGCTTTTTATCTGTTTGCTTGTTTCGTTAAATTCGAAAGAGCTGAGTCCAAAGTTCTGCATAGCTTTACAAAAATCGCAAATTCCGCATTCGGGTGAGTCTGTTTCGCCAAAATACATTAAAAGCTGTCTGCTGCGGCAAATCGTATTGTTTGTTGCATAATGGATTACAGAGTTTATTCTGTTTTGATAATCCTTTTTTCTGTAGTCGTAATTTTCCTTGCTGATTTTCAGCCGGTCAATGCTGAGCCTTTCCTTGCTGAAATAGATAAACGGACTGCGGTTTTG
>CAZXTX010000271.1:0-4340 GCA_964643695.1 uncultured Mariniphaga sp.
CAGCTTAACCCTTTTTGTTGTCGGGGTAGCAGGATTCGAACCTGCGACCCTCTGCTCCCAAAGCAGATGCGCTAGCCGGGCTGCGCTATACCCCGATGCGGTGAGAGCGGGATTCGAACCCGCGGTACAGTTGCCCGTACGGCAGTTTAGCAAACTGCTGGTTTTAGCCACTCACCCACCTCACCTGAAATTATTTTATCTTATAAATCCTAAAAGAACGTTTGTTTTTTTGTGCGTGCAAATTTATCAATTGTTTTATCATTATCAAAATATTTTTTCGCAGCAAGGTATTATTATAAAAAAAGAGTTGTATAACTATGTTTAACCTCCTGAATTTCGCGCCTGTATATTAAAAAACATAAAATTAACAGCATGTTTTTTATAAAAACAGATTCAGCCTTAATTTTAAGTTTGCCTTACGGATTATACAAACTTTCAATCCTTTACAAGGATATTGTCTATTTTTAGAGAATTATATTTTTATGACATTCATTACAACACTTAAATAATGAGAAATTTATTCACTCTTACGGTAATCCTTTTAATTTTTGCAACTCATTTGGAAGGCTGTAAAGGGAACCGCAAAAAAGAGGAAACCAAAACCGAACATGTTCAGTCCGCTTTTTCGGGGTGGGAGCTGATATTTGACGGTAACACACTGGAAGGATGGCATATTACCCAATTTGGAACACAAGGCCCCGTTCAGGTTACTGACGGCACAATCGTACTCGGAATGGGTGACGGCTGCACCGGAATAACCAAAGAAGGTGACTTTCCGAAAATTAATTACGAGGTTATTTTAGAGGCTCAAAAAGTTTCGGGCAACGATTTTTTCTGCGGAATGACCTTTCCTGTAGGAGAGTCATTCTGCTCACTGATTATTGGCGGCTGGGGCGGCCCGGTTGTCGGGTTAAGCAGCGTTGACGGTAATGATGCATCACAAAATGAAACCCGCATATTAAAAAAATTTGACCACAACAAATGGTACGAAATTCATCTTAAAGTTACGGAAGAAAAGATTGAAGCATTTATTGATAATGAACAGATTATTGATTTTACCCATACCGGCAGAAAACTTTCAATCAGGCCTGAAATTGAACTTTCAAAACCGTTTGGAATTTGCTCGTGGACTACTACGGCAGCATTAAGAAACATCAGAATAAAACAAAACAATTAAACTGTTAATCCCTTAAAAATGAAAGGAAAAGAATTTATGAAATTCCTGATAATCGTATTCCTGATTAATTTTGCAGTTAATCTTTATATTTTTTTGCGCACCAAAGCAGTTTTCCCTTCCGCAACTGCCGGATGGTGGCTTTCCGCCATACTGTTCTGGATTGTGGCATTTGCCTATTTTGCAGGCCGGATTGCCGAACACAGGGGGATGGATGTAATCGCATCGCCGTTTGTAAAAACAGGTTCATGGTGGATTGGTGCAATGGTTTACCTTACTCTGCTGTTTTTGCTTGCTGATTTTATTCGCACATTAAACTGGATGTTTAATTTTTCTGATATTTTCAAATTTGGCTGGAGCGGTGCAAGAGGCAAAACCGCAGTTGCCGTGGTCTATGCACTTTCGGCATTAATTCTTGCAGGCGGCTATCTGAGTGCCAGAATTCCTTCGGTAAAAAGAGTGCAGATGCAACTGACCAAAGCCGTTCCGGGCGGAAGTCAGAAGGTTGTGTTGGTTTCCGACCTGCATCTGGGATTAATGACTTCCAAACGAATGATAAACAAAATGGTAAAACTGATAAATCATGAAAATGCCGATTTGGTTTTAATTGCAGGAGATATTTTTGACGAAGACCCGGGGCCGGTTATAAAAAACAATCTGGGCGACAATCTGAAAAATATAAAGGCTGAACACGGAGTTTTTGCCGTTCTCGGAAATCATGAATTCTTTGGTGATGCAGAAGTTGCCCAAAAATACATGAAAGACCACAACATCACGGTTTTGCGCGACAGTGTCGCACTTCTTTCAAACGGAATTGCAGTTGCAGGGCGTGAGGATATTACTGCACGGCGGATTAACGGAAAACCAAGAAAATCACTCGATGAACTTATTTCGGATACCGATAAAACAAAACCTCTGTTTCTGATGGATCACCAGCCGTTTAAACTTGCAGAAACTGCCGAGCATAATGTCGATCTTCAGGTTTCGGGGCATACACACAACGGACAGATGTGGCCGTTCAACTACATAGTCCGGCGTATGTTTGAAATAAGCAGGGGCTACGGAAAAATAAACAACACACACTTTTATGTTTCATCAGGCTACGGAACATGGGGGCCGCCAATCCGCACCAACAGCCGGTCAGAAATTGTGGTTCTGGAAGTAACCGGAAAATAAACGTATCTTAATATGAAAGCCCCGCAAACCGGTTTCTGGGATGAATCATCTCTAAAATATTAAATTTGCAGCAAAAGTCTGAAATGGGAATAAAAGTTTATCCTGAAGTAAAAGCATTGATATTCGATATGGACGGAACATTATCCGATTCACTGCCCGTTCATATAGCTGCCTGGATAAAAACAGGAGAAAAGTACGGTTTCACATTTGATCCGAAAATAGCTTACGAGCTTACCGGAAGGCCGGTTATTGAATTTGCCTGGCGTATTCTAAAAAACTCCGGGCTTTCCGTTACACCGGAAGAGATAATCCGGATGAAATATCAAATTTTCAGAGAATCCGGCAGTTTACTGAAACCCATAAAAGAAGTCTTTTCAATAGTTAAGGAATATCACGGAAAACTGCCAATGGCTGTTGGAACCGGAGGCAGCAGGGAGAGTGCGGAATTTCAGCTGAACAAACTGCAAATTACTGAATACTTTGATGCAATTGTTACTGCCGATGATGTTGTCAGACACAAACCCGATCCTGACACATTCCTGAAATGTGCCGAACTGCTGGGTGTTGAACCTTCAAGCTGTCAGGTGTTTGAAGACGGTGATCTCGGAATTGAAGCCGCCAAAAGAGCCGGCATGATGGTTACTGATGTGCGCCCTCACATTAACTACGGCGAATGGATACATTTATAACAGCATTTGGTGCGGTACTGCCTCTGTTTCTGATTATTTTAACCGGAACTGTTTTTGCCCGTGCAAAAATTGCAAACCACAGCTGGGTTGAAATTCTCAACAAATATGCCCTGATGATAGGTTTTCCGGCACTGATTATTGTTTCAATGCTGCAGATAGAAGATAATATAAAAACTTATCTGCCACTGATTTTAATTAACTCGGCTTATTTGGTTGCCTGTTTGTTACTTGCCTATCCCGTTGCTGCAATCTTTGGTTTTTCAAAACGGATGAAACGTTCCCTGTTTCTGATTTTACCTTTCAGAAACAACACATACCTCGGAATTCCCATCCTGACAAGTCTTTTCGGAATAAAAATTCTTCCGGTGGCGGCAATACTTGCATCACTTTATGTTTTCTGGATGTTTACCCTCGGGCTTACCTTGATAGAGCTTGAAGGCAGCCACAAGCCAAATCTGAAAAAAGTCGGGTTAACCCTGATTCGAAATCCTCTTTTAATTTCAGTTTTTGCAGGAATTGCAATGGTATCCCTCAAAATAAAACCA
This sequence comes from uncultured Mariniphaga sp., assembly GCA_964643695.1. GTDB lineage: Bacteria > Bacteroidota > Bacteroidia > Bacteroidales > Prolixibacteraceae > Mariniphaga. The sequence goes on from CAZXTX010000271.1 coordinate 3,585, forward strand.
CCCGTTTTCGTTGATAAAACCCTTCACCTGTTTTCTGATTCTGTAACTGCGGTTATTCTGTTTTCGCTCGGTATTTTCCTCGGACTGCAAAAATTCGGCAAACTGAAAGAATGGACCCGGATTGCCGCTTTTACGGCAGTTACAATGTTTATAATTCCGGGGATTTTTTATTTTCTCATCAGGTTTTCAAACCTTCCGGCTGAACAGATAAAATCAACCATTATCGACTCAGCATTGCCTCTCGGACTGACACCTTATGCACTTTCGGTTCAGTACCGGCTCGAATCACTGCTGTTTGCCAGAATTATTGTATTGGGAACAGTACTTTCAATTTTCACGATTCCCGTGTGGGTTGCTTTTTGGGGCTAATTTCAGGTTTTATCCATAAAGTTCGATAAGAAAATACTTTCTTATTTCTATACTGAATAACGTAAGTTCGATATAATACCGATTGAAAAAATAAGCTAATAAGGTGAACTTTGTTCGACTTTTGTTTTCTATTAAGCTTAATTTTGTTGGAAATAAGGTTTTTAATTCTACTCAAACCTTATTTTGGATACCACAACCTTAAAAGCTGTCTAAAAACGATTCAACATTATCAAACAAATCGGTAAAAGCTTGTTTAGTTTAGCTTTTATTCCATGCTTGTTGATTTTTTTTGTTGCTGTTACCTTTTATGAACATGTTGTTACTATGGAACTGTTTCTCTATCTTTTTTAATCCCGTCAGGGATTCAATACTTGTAAAAACATATCC
>CAZXTX010000272.1:0-4335 GCA_964643695.1 uncultured Mariniphaga sp.
AAGTTTTGAAATTTTGATTTTCTTCATTCTCGTCCACTTTATTAAAAAAAGGTTTTTTATGTATTAAATTTTTACGGGACAGAACCGGAATTGAATTTTTATATGAAAATTTATAATTTCGAACAAAATTTAAACATTTTCGAAGCGTTGATATAAAAATTGAATATATGAGAAAAAATATAAAATCTGAGAAAAATTATCGTTCACTTACCCTGAGCGAAGAGATTTTCAACAGTATTACCCATGGAATCGGTACACTGCTGAGCATTGCCGGCCTTGTTATTTTAACTGTTTTTGCTGCATTAAAGGGTGATGCGTGGCATGTGGTAAGCTTTGCAATTTTCGGAGCTTCTATGGTTTTACTTTACGCTTCATCAACTCTTTACCACAGTTTTACAAAACCCGGCATAAAAAACATCTTTGCCCGTTTTGACCATGCCGCAATTTTTCTTCTGATTGCCGGAACTTATACACCGTTTGTGCTGACAACCATTCGCGGCCCTCTCGGATGGACACTCTTCGGAATTATCTGGGTTCTTGCCGCAGCAGGTATTACCATCCGCTCAATTTATCTCACCCGGTTCAGAAAACTTATGGTTTGGATATATCTGTTAATGGGCTGGATGTTTATGATAGCTATTGTGCCTATTGTTAAAAATCTTCCGGGAATTAGTGTTGCATTTCTTTTTATCGGCGGTGCATGCTATTCGCTCGGAGTAATTTTTTATATGTGGCGAAACCTGAAATACGGTCACGGAATATGGCATCTTTTTGTACTTGCAGGTACAATAACCCATTTTTTTTCAGTTTTATACAGCCTCGAATAATTCATGCCATATTAAAAAGCATTAAAGAAGGTCAGCTGAAATTTTCATTTTCAAATCTTTATTCCAATTTTGTGAAAAATTAATAATAAAGCCCGGCTAATGAAGTTTTTGTATCCAGCCTTTTTATTTTCACTGTTTGCAGTTGCAATTCCGGTAATTATCCACCTTTTCAGCTTCAGACGATACAAAACCGTCTATTTCAGTCATGTCGGCTTTTTGAAAGACATTAAAAAAGAATCAGAAAAAAGGTCAAAGCTGAAACAGCTGCTGATGCTCATTGCCCGTATCCTCACAATTATTTTTCTGGTTTTTGCTTTTTCACAGCCTTATATTCCTTCAAAAAATCAGGAAACAACACATTCTTCAGAAATCATCGGGGTGTATATCGACAATTCATTCAGTATGAATGCTCTCTCTGAACAGGGACAGCTCCTGGAACAGGCAAGAAACAAAGCAGTTGAAATAGGCCAGGCATACCCTGCCGGCACAAAATTCAGACTGCTGACCAACGACCTGCTTCCCAAGCATCAGCATATTATGAATAAGGAGCAGTTCATCAGGGAGGTAACGGATATAAAAATATCACCGGCAGCAACACCGCTTTCACAAATTCATAACCGGTTTGGCTTGCAGGTAAAAATGGAAAAAAGCGATTCACAGGGCACACTCTATCTGCTATCCGATTTCCAAAGAAACATAACTGATTTTGAAAACTTCAACGATGAGCCGGTTTTCAGCTACCTGATGCCGCTAATTCCGGGGCCTGTCAATAATATCTACATTGATTCGTGCTGGGTGGAAGTACCTGCCCACGGACTGAATCAGGAAGAGACCATTTTTGTGAAAATAAAAAACAGTTCAAACGAAGATTATCAAAACCTGCCGCTTAAACTTTTTCTGAACGACTCACTTAAATCAATCACCAATTTTTCAGTTGCCGCACAGAATGAAATTACAACCACCATAAAATATACAAATACACGTTCCGGTATTCAGACTGGCAGAGTTGAGATAACAGACTACCCTTTTACTCACGACAACACCTGGTATCTCAGCTATTTTGTGGAACCCAAGCTAAAAGCTCTTGCAATTTACAACAGCACTCCCGGTTCACTTGAAGGTTTAAAATATATTACCGCCCTGTTTGAAGAAGATGATTATGTGGAAATTGAAACAATGGATATTCAAAGCCTGCAAGTGAACAGATTCTCTGAAAAAAACACCATTTTTATTATCAATCCGGATGATTTTTCATCAGGCTTTTTAAACGGTCTCGTTTCAGCCGTAAGCAATGGCAGCTCGGTTGTTCTTTTCCCTGAACTAACCCGTCAGCCGGCTAATTACAATCAGTTTCTGTCAGGATTTAATGCAGCCACAGTTTCAGGTATTGACACCGCAGCTCTTGAAATTACAGGTATCGATTTTCATAACCGGTTTTTCCGGAATGTGTTTCAGGAAAGAAGGGAAAATGCGATGCAACCCAAAATTGAAGGTCACCTGAAGTTTGCGGAAAATATCCGTTCGGGTGAAACATCACTTTTGTGGTTTCAGAATGATGATAAAGCATTGTCGATGCTGCCATATGAAAAAGGAAAAGTATGGGTGTTTTCATTTCCCCTCAACAGACAAAACGAAACTTTTGCACATGATATTCTGTTTGTTCCGTCAATTTACAATATTGTTCTGAACAGCCTGCCCCATCAGCAAATTTCATATATAGCCGGCCGTGAACAAACCTTTTTTCTACCGGGAAATATTAATGCCGACCTCAGCTCTCCCATTGAGATTGAAAATAAGGAGAAAAATATAAAGTTTATTCCCGGCATTACAATATCACAGCAAGGATACAGACTGGATTTAAGTGGTTTAACCGAGAATGCCGGTTACTATTTCGTAAAAAACAAAAATGAAATAATCGCCTCACTTTCTTTCAACTATGACCGTAGCGAATCGAATCTGAGCTGCTTTTCGCCTGATGAACTGAAAGAAAGAGTTAAACTTTTAAACCTTGAAAAAGCATCAGTTCTGGATAATTTAAAGTCAAATTTCTCTGAAATACTGCAGGAAATACACCGCGGGAAACAGTTGTGGAAATGGTGCCTTATTCTTGCCCTTACTTTTATTGTTATCGAAGTGCTGATTGCACGATTCTGGAAATAACCAATCTAATACTTGTTACAATCTTCTTTTTTAATGTCACCCTTCAGAATTTGAATTTTCGTCTGTAATAATGTATTTCTATATCTTTATCTTTATACTTAACACAAACAGATGTCACTGTTTTTCTTGTGCAGTTCTGTTAAACTATTTATCGAATAAAGTAAAAGGGCAATGGTTAGTTGCAAAATTATCATGAAAACATTATCAGCTATAAACAAACAAGAGATTATTTCCATACCGTTCCAAAAGGTACCAAAACCCTTTTGCGAACAACATCATATGTCGGTTCATAACTGACAACCGAAACTCCCTGATTCATATATCCGCCAAACTGCGACATCTTTTCAAAACAATAATTCCCCTGTGAAAGGTGCAATCTCTGATACAACAGACAATCTTCAAAGTTTTTACCGTAATTAAAAATCGCATTCAAAAAATAAAAGGCAACATCGTACCCCTGCATTCCGAAATTGCCGGGTTCAATATGAAAGTTTTCTTTAAATTTTTCTATTATCCGGATAGTTGCAGGATGTGAATAATCAGTCCAGTATGGTGCAAGATAATGCAGTTTCAGCTTAAAAAACAGTTCAGGTGAAATACTTTCAAACTGTTCATATCTGTTGAAGCCAATAAGAGTAATGGAATATTTACCGACAAGATTATTTAAATTTGACAAAATCACACTTAAATCACCTTCATCCATTGACAAAATAAAAATTACATTTTCCTTTTCAGAAGATAAAATGTTACCAAGCCCTCTTGCCTTTTCCCTGCTGTAGTCATAAAGATGATACTGCATTCCCTCTTTTTTATTCCAATATCCGGAATTCATCATTTTTTCACGTACCATATCAACCACTTTACCTTCACTCACACCAAGAGAATTAGCAGTTTTTACAACTATAAAGTTACTGTTAAAATAATCCTCAGTTATCAATTCTGCAGTTTTGGCAGCAATCAGGTCACGCGATGGATTTATCTGATAATAATTTGGAGAGTTTATTAATGTTCCCGATTGCGAAGAAAGCGGCGAAACCATAGGAATACGATTTTTTGCGGCAATTGATGCTATTTCATCCTGATCCTGCGGCAAAGCAGGCCCGATAATCAAATCCGTTTCAAGAAAAGCGGGTGAATATATAAATCTGCGTAGCGAGTCTTTACTTAATGCAGTATCAAAAACCTTAAGCCTGACATTCATTCCTGCATTACGCATAGAATCAACAGCAAGCAGTACACCTTCATAAAACTGCAAATAGTTTTCACTGTCGCGGTGAAAATTATAGAAAATTTCTTTAGGCACATCCCTTTCAATCAGAGTATCCGCCAAAATCTCATTGTTGTCAGA
>CAZXTX010000273.1:0-4314 GCA_964643695.1 uncultured Mariniphaga sp.
GGAACGGAATTCGTCAGGCATATGTGTTTGCAACCGAAAATGACAGTCTGAATGCTGTTTCAATGCTGTTTGGCTATCTGCTTACCAACCGTGCACAGATTTTTTCTGATGTGAGAACATACTGGAGCCCCGATTCAGTAAAAAGGGTAACCGGAAAAGAACTTACCGGAGTGGCAAAGGACGGAATCATTCACCTTATAAATTCCGGGGCAACCACTTTGGATGCAACGGGCAGGCAACTTGATTCGGAAGGTAATTCGGTAATGAAACCTTTCTGGGAAGTAACCGAAGATGACGTTAAAAGATGTCTGGAAAACACACGTTTTTGCCCTGGCAGCAAGGGATATTTCAGAGGCGGCGGATTTTCAAGCCAGTTTAAAACAGCCGGAGAAATGCCTGTAACAATGTCAAGAATCAATATTGTGAAGGGGCAGGGGCCGGTCTTGCAGATTGCCGAAGGATATACTGCCGATATAGATGACTCAATCCACAAAGTACTGGATGAACGTACAGATCCAACCTGGCCAACAACCTGGTTTGCTCCCAGACTTACCGGAAAAGGAGCATTTAAGGATGTCTATTCGGTTATGGCAAACTGGGGGTCAAATCACGGTGCAATCAGTTACGGGCATATTGGTGCCGACCTGATTACTCTGGCTTCAATGCTGCGGATTCCCGTGTGTATGCATAATGTTGAGGATAAGGATGTTTTCAGGCCAAGTGCATGGAATGCATTTGGTGAAGACAAGGAAGGTGCGGATTATCGTGCCTGTTTGAATTTCGGACCTGTTTACGGATAAAAAATAATAAAGATAAAAGCCCCTGCATTTTGCGGGGGCTTTGTTTTTACTTTTCCGTGAATATTATTTCAGCAATTTTGGTGGATAAACTTCAGTTCAGACTAACAGAAAAAGGCGGTCAGTCAAAAATAGAGCAACTGGTTAACTCCGTATCGCAGGCTATTGAAGCCGGGGAGTTAAAGAAAGGCGAATCACTTCCTTCCATTAACCGTTTGAGTTCGGAAGCCGGCTTTTCGCGTGATACCGTTTTTAAAGCCTATAAGATATTGAAGGAAAGGGAACTTATTGAATCGGCTCCCACACGCGGATATTATGTAACCGGCGGAACACAAAAGGTGTTTATGCTGTTAGACGATTTCAGTGCATTTAAAGAACAGCTTTACAGTTCGTTCAGAAAGGAACTGCCCGGTTCGTGGACGGTTGATTTGCTGTTTCACCACTATAACCCGGATGTGTTCAGGCAGCTTGTGCAGGGCAGCCTCGGGCGTTACAGCGGCTATGTGGTTATGAATATTAACCACAACGGAATGGAGGATATATTAAAAAAGATTGACCCGTCTAAATTGCTCATTCTTGATATGGGAATGCCCGGTGATGAGAGTATAAACTATATTGTTCAGGACTTTAACAGGGCTGTTGAGAAATGTCTGGAAGAAAGCTCAGGTTATTTTGAAAAATATACCGAAATAATTATGGTGTACGATAAAAATGAAACTCCGCATCCCGAAGAGACAGTAAACGCAGTTCGGCGGTTTTGTGAAAAACACGGTTTAGAGTTTAAAAAAATCAATAATACCCAGAAAACAGATGTGGAAAAAGGGCAGTGCTGGTTTACCATCCGCGATACCGATTTGGTGGAGGTGATTAAAAAATGTACCGCAAAAGGTTTTCGTCCGGGCAGCGACATCGGAATTATATCTTACAACGATTCTCCCATGAAAGAGATTGCCGCAGGTGGAATAACGGTTATTTCCACCAATTTTGAGCAAATGGGATTTTTGGCGGCAGAGTTTATGAAAAACAGACAGGCAATCAGGAAAGTACTCCCCACTTCAATGATAATCAGACACTCTTTGTAACCACAATCATAACCATCATAATACAGAAGAGGTTGAACAGACGAAGTTTATCTGCTTTTTCTTCCTCTCGTCTTTGCCGGGGGGGGATATTGTTCAGCATCCTAAACGTCACATTACAATTGTTGTAAAAATTAACTATTTACTCAATATTCGGAAACTAGGGGCAGAGAGATTTTCCATTGATTAATCTTTCTGTCGCTCCCATGGAGCTTTTTATTTTTGGTTAATCCATCTTACCATACTTTCGCCTCTACGAAGCTAATTTGACAATTCTTTAGTAAGAGTATTGAGTACTTAGTTTTAAAATATTATATACGTTTCTCTCCTCCTTTGGAGAGGTTGGGGGAGGCTTCTCATTTTAGTCTTCTTGTCTTGATACTTCTTTTTGGCTATTAAAAGAATATTTACAGATATTTGTTGTTTTTTTGTGAATAATTTAATTCACTTTGGTATAATTCTCAAAACAGAGTTTCTGAAAGGATTAATAAACGATTTATATAACAGACAATCTGAATAAAAATGAAAATATTAATCACCGGTACTGCCGGATTTATTGGTTTTCATCTTGCCAAACGTCTTATTGAAAGGGGAGACGAAGTGATTGGCATTGACAATATCAATGACTATTATGATGTTAGTCTTAAATATTCGCGTCTTGCCGAAACGGGAATTGGCAGGGAAGCAGAAACCGGACATAAAAAGATACAGAGTACCAAATATCCGAATTACAGCTTTATACGAATGAATCTTGAAGACCGTGATCAGCTGAATGAGCTGTTTGAACAGGAAAAGTTTGACAAGGTTTGCAATCTTGCCGCGCAGGCCGGTGTCCGCTACAGTCTTCAGAATCCGCATGCATATATCAGCAGCAACATTCAGGGATTTATAAATATACTTGAAGCGTGCAGGCATAACAATATAAAGCATCTTGTTTATGCCAGCTCATCCAGTGTTTATGGCAAAAACACCAAAATGCCGCTCAGTACTTCCGACAATGTTGACCATCCCATAAGTCTTTATGCCGCCACCAAAAAAAGTAATGAACTGATGGCACATACATACAGTCATCTGTTCGGACTGCCAACTACGGGACTTCGTTTTTTTACGGTTTACGGGCCGTGGGGCCGGCCCGATATGGCTCTCTTCCTTTTTACCCGTGCAATAATTGAAAACAGGCCGGTTCAGGTGTTTAATCACGGCAATATGGTTCGCGATTTCACATATATCGATGATATTGTGGAGGGAATTGTGCGTGTAATAGATTCACTGCCGGAAGGAAAAGCAGGTATTGCCGGTTCTGCACCCTATAAAATTTACAATATTGGCAATTCATCACCGGTTCAACTGATGGACTATATTTCGGCAATTGAAAACGCACTTGGCAAAACCGCCGTTAAGGAGTTTCTGCCAATGCAGCCGGGTGACGTTCCCCGAACCGAAGCAGATGTGACAGATCTGGAAAAAGACTTAGGATATCGTCCCGACACTCCCGTTCAAAAGGGAATAGAAGAGTTCATAGAATGGTATAAGTCATATTTTAATCAATAAAAGTATTCAATTTTTTTTTAGCAGTTCCCGGTTTTGAATCCCCCTTGTCTTTACCCAGGTACAGAGAACTGTAGCGTCATGCTATGACTTATAGTCATGGTATGACTGTAAACAGAGTTACATTCAAAAATCATCCCCCCGGCTAACGCCGTTCTCAAAAAGGAGAGGAAATTTACAAGATGACAATAGATTGCTTCACTCATTTTGTACTTGTAGAGGCTGAAGGCCTCGGAGAACAAAGCCGGGGACAGCGTCCCCGGTATTAATGCATCCACCCCCATCACAACCCTGAATGGGTTGAACAGAATTAATAAAGAGTTTTTTTGTTTCAGCCCTTCAGGCTGATAGCTGACTGGCCTTTCAGGCTTGGGGCGGTGCCCCCAAGTTATGATGTTAAAGGCTTTCAGCCTTATAGTCATCCTTAATTGTCGTCACTGCGAGGAGCGAAGCGACGTGGTTTACCTGCCCTTTGGCAGGCAGTCTTGATGTTTTCAACCACAAAATCTGTATCCGGCGAAAGGTGCAGCGCACCGTCAACTTTGTAGAAGTGGAATGATAAACCAAAACCGAGGTACGGAGTACCGAAATATTGTTTCAACTCTCCTTTGTTCGCAGTTTCCGCTCTTGAATCCCTCTTGTCTTCCCCCTTTGGAATTCATCAGCTGTTTTTCATGGCAGCACAGCATCCAAAGGGAGACAAGCCCTGAACAACCACTTTCGTTTCGTCCCCCTTTAATTGCAAAAGATGATTCGGAGTGTTTTCTCGATATTATACCGATTGGAAAAATATAATTGACCAATTATCGCTCTGCTCAATTGTTCTAAATATTTTTACCATCGGCATTAACGATTGTAAATTTACAAAACAGTTTGGACTATTTTGTAAA
>CAZXTX010000274.1:0-4313 GCA_964643695.1 uncultured Mariniphaga sp.
TAACTTTTCCATTATGCATTTATGATGAAAGAATTATCTTTGCGCGATTAAAGACAAAATTAAATGTTTAAGGAAATGAAAGGTTCATCTTTTATAGTTTCAGTTGTTGCTTTAATTGCTGTTGCCATTTTGTATATTTTACATTTTACACAGGGTTCAAAGAAGAATACTGTTATTACCGAAGATGGTGTAAAAGTGGTTCAGGGTGAGAGCTCATTCAGAATTGCTTATGTTAAGGCCGATTCGGTTATCATGAATTATGATCTTGCAGAAGATTTGCATGATGAGTTTACAAAACGTCAGGAAGCATATAATACCGAGTTTGGAACAAAACGGCAGTCGTTTGAACGTGAAGCAGCAGCGTTTCAGGAAAAACTGCAGCGTGGCGGGTTTTTAACGGAACAGCGTGCCATTCAGGAACGTGACCGTCTGGTTGGAAGAGAACAGGAAATTCTGAAACTTGATCAGGATTTGTCAGGGAAATTAGCTGAACTTCAGGCTGCAAACAACAAACAGATTCTCGACAGTCTTTTAAACTATCTTGAAGGCTATAATAAAAAGATGAAATATGATTATATTTTCAACGGGTCTGAAATACTCGTAGGAAGTGAAGCTCACAACATTACTGCCGAAGTGCTTAAAGCTTTGAATGAGAAATATGCAAAAAGAAAATAGGTAAAAAATATTCAGAAGGTCCGGGCTTGTTCCCGGATTTTTTTTGCTTAAATTATGGCACTTTTGTCAATTTATTAATTCAATGTTTGCAGAAAGATACCTTAAAAAGAATGAAACTCCGGTTCTTATTCCCGTTGAACCTGATAAAAACACCGGAATAATTGTTGTAATTCCCTGTCTGAATGAGTCTGATATTCTGCAAACCCTTAATTCGCTTAATTCATGCATTTTACCCAAAACTGGTATTGAGGTAATTATTCTTGTCAATCATTCGGAAACTGCTCCGGAAAACATAAGGGAACAAAACCTCAAAACCATATTTGAAATTGAAGAGTGGAACAGTGAAAATCAAAAAAGCGGACTGAAGTTTTATGCCGCCGGGCCGGTTGAATTGAGAAAAAAATGGGCAGGAGCCGGTCTTGCCAGAAAATGGGGAATGGACGAGGCACTGAGACGTTTCAGTCTCCTTGACAGGCCGGAGGGAGTTATTGTATCACTTGATGCCGATACTCTTGTGGAACAAAACTATTTTACAGAAATTGAGAAATATTTTCTGAAAAATCAGGAAGATGTTGGTGTTACCATTGCTTTTACTCACCAGACCGAAGGGCTTGACAAAAAGCATTTGGAAGGGATAAAACTGTACGAGAAATATATGGTTTACTATAAAAATGCTCTTGAATTTACGGGGTATCCTTATCCGATGTTTACGGTGGGTTCTGCCTTTGCTGTGAGGGCAGATGCATATTTGAGGCGGGGTGGTATGAACCGCAGAAAGGCGGGTGAAGATTTTTATTTTTTGCAGAATCTTGTGCAGCTCGGTAAAGTAGGGGAGCTGAAAATCACAATGGTTTATCCTTCGGCTCGTTTGTCCGACAGGGTGCCGTTTGGCACCGGGCCGGTTTTGAGAAAATGGATGAGCGGCGATGAAGATTTGACGAAAACGTATAACTTTCAGGCATTCCTGCATTTAAAAGAGTTTTTTGATTTGAAAAACCGGCTTTTTCAGATTTCAGAGACAGAATATTTGAAAGTTATTGAAAATCTCCCTGCAGCTGTGACTACATTTTTAAAAGAGGATAATTTCTGGAAAGAGATTGCAGATTTGAATAAAAACTGTTCTTCATCCATAACTTTCCAGCAGAGATTTTTTCAGAAATTCAATGCTTTCAAAATATTAAAATTTTTAAACTTTTCGCATGGCACTTTCTATCATAAAGCCGATATTGCGGTACAGTTCAGAATGTTATCGGATAATAAAAATATTTGAAATGTCACTAAATAAATTTCTGTTTTTAACGGTGTTGTTTTTTGCTGTTTTTGCTGGCGGTTGCGCAGAGAACAGCAGTAAGTTGTCGGAAAAATTAACTTTCAGTCACCGGATACCGGCATACGGAAACAGCTGGGTGGTTGACGATATTAGTAAAAACCGCCTGATTATGAAACAAGAGGGAATAACCAACTGGAATGACAGTGAAACAAAAATTCGCACATATTTCAGAGTTGAACAAACCGGAAAACTGAATGTGGGATTGGTGGCAAAATCGACAGGCACTTCCGTAATTAAAGTGTCATACGGGGGCAGGTCGTATAAAATTGATATTTCGGAAAATAGCACCGATACAATTTCTGTAGGAGTTTTCAAGATTGACAAACCCGGATATCACCAAATTGAGTTTGAGGGAGTTGAAAAAGCGGGAACCACTTTTGCCGAAATTGAAAGTATCCTTATCGGCGGGGAGGCAGCAGAAGGAACGGTTCATTTTGTCAGGGACGATTTTTACTGGGGACAGCGCGGTCCGTCGGTTCATCTTAGTTTTCAGGTGCCCGAAGATGCGGGAAACACAGAGTGGTTTTACAGTGAAATTCTTGTACCCGAAGGTGATGATGTAATTGGTTCATATTTTATGGCAAACGGTTTCAGACAGGGATATTTTGGTATTCAGGTGAATTCTGAAACCGAACGGCGGATTCTGTTTTCAGTATGGAGCCCGTTTCAGACCGACAATCCTGCTGAGATACCGGAGGAGGAGCGGATTATTCTGTTTAAAAAAGGTAGAGATGTTAACACTCGTGAATTTGGTAACGAAGGGTCGGGAGGACAGAGCTTTTTGCGCTATAACTGGAAAGCCGGAATAACTTACCGGTTTTTGCTCAGGGGTAAACCTGCCGGAAACGGCTCAACCGACTTTACCGCCTGGTTTTTTGCCCCGGAAACTGGTGAATGGAAGCTTATTGCAGGCTTTCGCCGGCCTAAAACTGATACATGGCTGAAGGGACTGCATTCATTTCTTGAAAACTTTGTAACCCACACCGGTAACGTGTCGCGGATGGCATATTATTCTAATCAGTGGATTTGCAGCGATTCGGGCAAATGGAGTGAGCTGACAAAAATTAAGTTTACCGCCGATGCCACTGCCCGCAAGGATTCACGGCTGGATTATGCAGGTGGTGCAGAAGGGAACAGGTTCTTTCTTAAAAATTGCGGATTTTTCAGTGAGAATACTGTAATTGACACTTTTTTCGAGCGCGAAAGCGGCCCGCCGCATCCTGAAATTGACTTTAAAACTCTGCCGTAAATACTATTTTTTATTCTTGTTCATCCATGCCACTTTTTGCTGTGGTTCATGGCTCTGCCCGATAATATCCTTGTAAAGCTCCGGCCTTCTTGCATTTAGATATCTGTTGCCGCCGGCCATTTCAAACTTTTCGGGAATTATGGAAGCAGTTGCAATACTGTCGTCAAATGTGCGGCATTCGGCCAGAATATCACCAAACGGGTCAATAATCATCGAGCAACCGTTTTTCAGCTGGTCATCGTCCATACCGATCGGATTTGAAAAAACCAGATAAATTCCGTTGTCGTATGCTCTTGCGGGCAGCCACTTCATCAGCCATTTTCTGCCTTTCATTCCGTCAAATTCCAGCCGCAGTGAAGTCGGGTCGTTTTCGCGGTTTTCCCATAGCTGCGGATTTACAAAACCAGCACCCGGTCTGGCGGACGGAGTGCACATGGTTACATGAGGCATAAAAATTATTCCGGCACCCAGCAGCCTTGTTGCCCTTACGTTTTCAACAATATTATTGTCATAGCAAATCAGGATTCCGCATTTGTGGCCTTTTATTTCAAAAACCGTGTAGCTGCTGCCTGCCGACAAATATTTGCTTATGAACGGATGGAGTTTGCGGTGTTTTGCTATCAGCCCGTTTTTGTCAACGCATACATAAGCGTTGAATAAGTTGTTGTCTTCATCCTTTTCAAACAGTCCGGCTAAAATTACAATATTGTTTTTTTTTGCAATTTCAATGAGTTTTTTTACACTTTCACCATCGGGAACAAACTCGACGAGGTTCAGCAATTCTTCTTTCGACAGATTTCTTGCAAAAGTGTATCCGGTTACTGAACACTCATGAAAAGAAACTATATCCGATCCGGCTTTTGCCGCTTTGCGTGAAAGCTTTTCAATTATCGAAAGATTGTACTGCTTGTTGCCGCTTCTGTTTTCAAACTGAGCGGTTGATATTTTTAGTTTTTCCATGTTTCTTATGATTACTGAAATTAAAAGCCATTGAAATTACAATTGTACCGATTGGAAAAATATAATAGACCAATTATCGCTCTGCTCAATTGTTCTAAA
>CAZXTX010000275.1:0-4300 GCA_964643695.1 uncultured Mariniphaga sp.
GAATGGACGGAAGCACTTCCGGTTGGCAACGGAAAAATTGGAGCCATGATTTTTGGTGAAACCGAAAACGAGACAATCCAGTTTAATGAAGAAACTGTGTGGAGCGGTCAGCCCCATGATTATACCAATAAAGGAGCATACAATTATCTTGAAGAAATTAGAAACCTGCTGTGGAAAGGCAGGCAAAACGAAGCACATAAACTGGCAAACGAAAAATTTATGTCACAACCTTTCGGGCAGCTGAGCTATCTGCCATTTGGAAACATTCTGCTTTCGTTTTCCGGACATGAAAGCACCGAAAATTATTCTCGCAAACTTGACCTTGAAAATGCAGTTTCGTCAGTTTTTTATGAAGTTGACGGCATACAGTTCAAACGTGAAATTATCGCCTCCACACCCGGAGAGATTCTGGCAATCCGCCTTGAAGCATCAAAAAACGGTGCACTCAACTTTACCGCCGGAATGGATTCACCGCATTCCGATTATGAAGTAAGTGTGGAAGGAAACCAGATAATTCTGAAAGGCAAAGCAAACAATTATCACAACAAAACCGGGCGCGACGGCAAACCATACCCCGAAAGCAAAATAACATTTGAAGCCAGACTAAAGATAGAGACTCAGGGAGGAGGAACAGCAGAAAGCGGCAATTCAATTACTGTGGCAAATGCACGGTATGCCACTCTCTTTTTATCGGCAGCAACCAATTTTGTAAAATATGACGATATAAGTGCCAGTCCGGCTGAAAGGTGCGAACAAATTCTTTCAAAAACAGATGGAAAAAGCTGGGAGGAAGTTAAAAAGGAGCATATTTCAGATTACCGGAATCTGTTCAGCCGTGTATCACTTGATCTAGGAAGTTCGGAAATATCACTTCGCCCCACCGATGAGCGACTGACCACTTTTTATGAAGATGAGGATCCGAGTATGGTATCACTTCTGTTTCAGTATGGCAGGTATCTGCTGATTTCATCATCACATCCGGGAGCACAGCCGGCCACTTTGCAGGGAATATGGAACAACCGGTTAAATCCGCCGTGGGACAGCAAATACACTATAAATATTAATACTGAAATGAACTACTGGCCGGCAGAAATGACAAACCTCAGCGAATGTGCCGAACCACTTTTCGCAATGGTTGAAGATTTGTCTGAAACCGGCAGGAACACCGCCAAAGAACATTACAATCTCAACGGCTGGGTTACCCACCACAATACCGATTTATGGCGCGGTGCGGCTCCAATAAACGGTGCAGACCATGGAATATGGCCAACCGGCGGGGCGTGGCTGAGCCAGCATCTTTGGTGGCACTATCAATATACCGGCGACAAGAACTTTTTACAAAACAGAGTCTATCCGGTTTTAAAGGAGGCTTCACGCTTTTTTGCCGGATATCTGACACCATACCCAAAAAACTCTGAATGGTTGGTTAGCGGACCGAGCAACAGTCCCGAACTTGGCGGACTGGTTATGGGGCCGACAATGGATCACCAGATTATTCGCGAACTTTTTTCAAATACGATAGAAGCAGCCGGCATATTGGGCACCGATAAAGATTTTGCAGCAGAATTAAAAGAAATTAAAGATAAAATTGCACCCAATCAAATCGGGAAACACGGACAGTTGCAGGAATGGCTTGAAGATGTTGACGATCCGAAGGAAGAGCACCGTCATGTTTCGCATTTGTGGGGACTGCACCCCGGAAGTGAAATTCATCCGCTTACTACACCCGAACTTGCGGATGCATGCAGGGTAACACTTTCTCACCGTGGCGATGGCGGAACAGGATGGTCGAGAGCATGGAAAATTAACTTCTGGGCAAGACTTCTTGACGGTGACCACGCATTTCTGCTTCTGAAAAATCTGATGGTTCCGTCAGTAAGCAAAGAGACCAATTATAAAGACCGGGGCGGACTCTATTTTAACCTGTTTGATTCACATCCGCCATTTCAGATTGACGGCAACTTCGGAGCAACCTCCGGTATTGGCGAAATGCTGCTGCAATCGCATCTGCGCGATGAAAACGGCGATTTTTATCAGGATTTGCTTCCTGCACTTCCGGCAGCACTTGCAAACGGCAGTATCACAGGTTTGAAAGGACGGGGAGGTTTTGAATTTGATATTATGTGGAATGAAAGTAAACCGGCTGAAATAAAGGTAAAATCCTTAACCGGCAGTAAACTAATTTTGAGATACGAGGGGAAAACAATTACAAAAGAGACAAAAGCAGGTGAATTATACTTTTTCGGGCTGAATGATTTTTAATAAAAAAGTTACGAAGTCATTTCTGAAAAAGCAGACAGTTAATAAGCACCCTACCGGGTAAGCTGCCGGAAAACATTTTCAAGATTATACTGCTTCTGATAAAGAGTCAGCAGGGTTAAGTTGTTTTCAACTGCAAAATTAAATATAGCATGTCTTAAATCGGTATTATCCTCCGATTCAATTTCCCAGTTTTCACCGTCAAATTCAGCATTTTTCACGCCTTCAAGTGCAAGTAAGCTCTCTTTTTCCACCGGTTTTGAAAATGCCGCCATAACTGTCCGGCTTTTTTGCACTTCTCCTTTTTTTAGTTCTGAAATTGCACCGTCAGCAACAATTTTTCCTTTGTTAATAATAACCACACGGCTGCACACAGCCTCCACCTCCTGCATTATATGCGAAGAGAATATTACTGTTTTTTCCCTGCTTATAGTACGAATCAGATTGCGAATTTCTTCAAGCTGATTGGGGTCTAAACCGGTTGTAGGCTCATCAAGAATCAGCACTTCAGGATTATGAATCAGTGCCTGTGCCAGCCCGACTCTTTGCCGGTATCCTTTTGAAAGTGCCCCTATTTTTTTATGCTGTTCATCGCCGAGTCCGGTTAAATCCACCATCTCAGCAATTTTTTTCTCTTTGTTTTTTATACCGTAAAAACCTGCTGTAACACTTAAAAATTCCCTTACATAAAGATCAGGATAAAGCGGATTGTGTTCAGGAAGATAGCCAATGTTTTTGCGAAGCAGGTTGTTATCTGCCGTCACTTTCACACCTCCGATTGTTACCTCTCCCGAATTTGCAGGCAAAAATCCGGTGATTATTTTCATAAGAGTTGATTTTCCGGCACCGTTCGGACCGAGAAAACCCAGCAATTCACCCTTGCCAACTGAAAAACTAACCTCATCAAGTGCTTTCTGCTTTCCAAATAATTTTGTTACATTACTGATTATTAGTTCCATATATTTATATATTCCAACAAAAATAAACTAAACTTTTTAAATTAAAACCATTAGCTTAAATTTGCAATTTTAGCAAAACAGAGAAATATGGAAGATCATCATTTTAATTACATCAAAGATATAACCAGATTTGAAAGACAGGAAACCTGGGAAGTAAATATTGGAGGAACAGGTGTCGGAGGAAATAACCCGGTAAGAATTCAGTCAATGACTGACACATATACAGACGACACCGAATCGACCGTGGAACAAATTATTGCATTGGCAAAAGCAGGTGCCGACTATGTGCGATGCACCGTTAAAGGTATTTCCGATGCCGAAAACCTTCCAAACATAGTTGAAGCACTGCGTAACCGCGGTTATACAATTCCACTTATTGCCGATATTCACTTCAATCCGTATCTGGCTGATATTGCAGCAAAACATTTTCAAAAAGTCCGTATCAATCCGGGTAACTTTTATGACAAACGAGCCAGATTTGAACCCAAAATATATTCAGACGAAGAGTATAAAGACGAACTTCAGAAAATAGAGGAGCAGTTTATACCATTTCTGCAAAGATTAAAAGAGACAAAAACCGCTTTGCGGATAGGTGCCAATCACGGTTCGCTGTCCGACAGGGTAATGAGCCGTTATGGCGACTCACCCTCAGGAATGGCCGAATCGGTTATGGAATTTTTGCGGATTTGCAGAAAAGTAAACTTCAACGATGTTGTTGTCTCAATCAAATCGAGCAACACCCGCATGATGGTTTATACAGTAAGGCTGCTAAACTTTAAAATGCGCATTGAGGAGATGAAATATCCGATTCACCTTGGAGTTACCGAAGCCGGTGAGGGTGAAGACGGACGTATAAAATCGGCAGTGGGCATCGGTGCACTGCTGACTGACGGAATTGGCGATACAATCAGGGTTTCGCTTACCGAAAATCCTGAGAATGAAATTCCAGTTGCACAAAAAATTGTGGATCATGTAAAATCATACCGTGACCATGAGCCTATTACGGCTTCAATAATTGCCCAGAAAAATCCGTTTGAATATGAACGGCGGTCAACCCGTCCGGTTCTAAACATGGGTGGCAG
>CAZXTX010000276.1:0-4269 GCA_964643695.1 uncultured Mariniphaga sp.
TTCGGGAGGATAATTAAAATCATACAGGTTTTTTGCCTGCTTGCCCGACAGGTATATTATATCTTTAGTAATGAATAATTTAGTATTAAATATGAAAAATAAATATCTTGATAAAATAGCTATTAATGCTCATGCACGAAGAATATTATTAACCATTCTTGAAGAAAACCCTTTTCTTGAACGTATTCTCCGAAAATCTGAATCTGCCGATGAAGTGATGAAATCAATTGAGGAGTGGGTACTTCCGAAATTAAAGAAAAATAAGGCAGCCGTACAGTTTTACCTAAAGGAGGAAAACAGTCACGAATTGCTACAGCATCTGAATTGGGAGGATTTTGCAGCTATTCGTCTGCTGGATTATATCAAATATGCCGGAAAGTCATATCCCGATCAGAATATCAGAGGTGCGCTTGCGGTAACCAATCCCGTGAAAATGCTGTGGCTTGCCGCAAATTATGGTATTGGCGGTGCAAAACCGGACTTTTTTCTTGATATGCTCTATCTTTTCAGGCAGCTAAACGGAAAACTCGATTCAGGAATACCGGCACCGGAACAGGTTGAAGATTGGATGGATAGATATCCGTCGGGGCTTGAACCGAAAATTGCCGAGTTGCGCCGTGAAAACCGTGAAAGGATTATCAGAATCCTGATTGAAAAAATCGATAACGGCGAAATCAGGAGTACCAGATATAGCTTTGAGGAAGGAATGACATTCCCAGAAAAAGTTGCAAAAATGGAAGAGTGGTGGAATGACAGCAGGTTTCATCTTGGATTTGCAGTCCGTTCACCCGATATGCTTAATGAACTGCTTGATTACTCACTTGATCCAGATACTTTGGATATTTTATATGATGCGGAAGAAAAGGGTATTCCCTTTTTTGTAAATCCGTACTATCTTTCGCTGTTAAATGTGCGCACTCCGGGTTTTGCAGCCGGCGGAGACCTTGCAATTCGCTGTTATGTGCTGTACAGCAGGCAACTGGTTGATGAGTTTGGGAATATTGAAGCCTGGGAAAAAGAGGATAAGGTTCAGCCCGGTAAACCCAATGCAGCCGGCTGGATTCTGCCTTCATATAATTTTCACCGGAGATATCCTGAGGTTGCAGTTTTTATTCCGGATACCGTTGGCCGTGCATGCGGCGGCTTGTGTGCAAGCTGTCAGCGGATGTACGACTTTCAGAGCGGACGTTATAACTTCAATTTTGATAAGCTTAAACCGACAGAGTCATGGAATGAAAGACTTCCGAAACTGCTTGAATATTTCAGGAATGACACACAACTGAGGGATATTCTTCTTACCGGCGGCGATGCTCTGATGAGCTCCGACAAAAGTTTGAAAAAAATTCTTGACGAAGTTTACAATATGGCTCTTCAGAAAAAGAAGGATAACAAAAATCGCCCTGAAAATGAGAAGTATGCAGAAATAGTCAGAATTCGTATCGGAACCAGAATGCCGGTTTATTTACCTATGAGAATAACTCATGAATTAGCGGCTATTCTTGCTGAGTTCAAGGAAAAAGCTTCGGCGATAGGTGTAAAACAATTTGTTGTTCAAACTCATTTCGAGTCGCCGATGGAAGTGACACCCGAAGCAAAAAAAGCAGTTGAAATTTTACTAAAATCGGGCTGGGCAGTTGTAAATCAGCTTGTATTTACAGCACCTGCCTCGCGGCGCGGGCATGCCGCCAAACTGCGAAAAGTAATGAACGACATCGGAATACTTACATATTATACCTTTACGGTAAAGGGCTTTAAGGAAAACAGTGCCAATTTTACACCAAATGCACGTGCAGTTCAGGAAGAGATGGAGGAGAAATATTTAGGCAGGCTTCCCGATGGCGAAATGGATGAAATTCAGTCGCTGATGGACAATGCCGGTCAAATCCGTGAAAATATGGAATTTATACGCGAGCGGAACAGTCTTCCGTTTCTTTCAACCGACAGAAATATATTAAACCTTCCGGGTGTGG
The DNA here is from genome assembly GCA_964643695.1 of uncultured Mariniphaga sp. Lineage (GTDB taxonomy): Bacteria > Bacteroidota > Bacteroidia > Bacteroidales > Prolixibacteraceae > Mariniphaga. Next base: position 1,971 of record CAZXTX010000276.1, read on the forward strand.
GTAAAAGTCTTACTTTCAGAGCTATAGGAATTACCCGTTATGGCCGGAGGGTGCTTGAATTTGATTATGACCATACCAGAAATCACAGTCAGGCCATTGACACCATGGGCAAAGTGGTAATTGTTGAGCCAAAGTCGATTACCGAATATATTCGTGAGCTGGAAGATATGGGCGAGGACAGGGAGGAATATGAAAGAGTTTATGGTTATTCATTGGGTGAAACCGAACCGAGAATGCCTATGTATGAATATCCAGGTTATGATTTTGAAGTTACCGATGAGGTTACCAACCTGAAGCTGGAAACCGAAGTTTGATTTTTCTTCTTGTCATTTCAGTAATGAAAGAAGCTGCCACAAACGGAAAAGTAAGCTGCGGAATATTATTTTTTGTAAGCAACAGGCTGAATGCTAATGAAATTAATACGGAAGCACCAACCCATACGCTGTCTTTAAGTGTGTTTCCCGAAAATGCTATTGCACACAAAACGGCATTGAAACCGAACAGTCCCATGCTTACTTCCTCAGCCGGAACAGAAAGGTGCAGTGCCAAAATCCCGGAAAACACCGATGCCGCCAGTCCGTAAAGCGCAGCTGTAGGCGAGCTGATAAAAACTCCGGCAAAAAAGAGTATTCCCGAAATAACGGTACCCTGAAAAATTACCTGCCCGAAATTTTTGATGCCGAAAGTGAAATAATCACCGGTGCTAATAATCTGCTCAGTAAATTCAGTTCGGATATGCGGGAAAAGATAGTTACCCGAAAAGATTACAATCCATGTAATCAGAACAAAGGGGAAAGTGAAAACCGGCAGGTCTCTTTTCAGGAAGAAATGCTGTAAAATGGCAGTAATTGCCGAACCTGCAACAATTAGAGCCCAAATTAACAGATGTGGTTCAAAAAACAGCATTAACGCAACACCGGTCAGTGCTGCACTGAATCCGTACAGCCCCGAGTCTGTTTCCTGTTTGTCGTATTTCAGCAGCCGGGCGGTAATTGTTCCGCAGGCTGTGGCTAAAAGTGCTGCAAACCCCATAGACACAGAGCCCAAAAAAATACCTGTCAGAAAAAGTAATCCGGTTAATCTGTTCTCCTGAAGCATTATTTGTCCCGCTCCTTTTAAAACCTGATGTATAAATAGTTCCTCTGCACTTGTTGCTTTATTCTTAAAGTAAAATTTCAACTTCATGTTCTAACAATTATTATCTGAATAAGGAGATGATTTTTTTCGCATGCAATATTACCTAAAAACCGTTTATTCAGGTATGGTTGCAAATTATATTTTTTTAATAAAAATTATTATGAACAGCTAATACTGTTTGTTCAAAAATATTTAACCGGATTTTTAAAAGTAAATGTTATACGAATTGATTTTACACATCTAAAGATGTTTACGGCATAGCCGGACAGGCAAATTTTTTAATTGCCGTCATGGAATTTGAGTGTTGAAAAATGAACTACTTTAAGGTAATGCCATTTTTGTTGCGGTAACCTGATTAAATGAAGATGTCAATTTGTATATTTGCAATTTAAACAGAATTTTATGAGTCATATATTGTTTATAAGCGGTGGTGAAATTGTAATGGTGATGTTGCTGGCACTGTTGCTTTTTGGTGCAAAGGCAATTCCCGACATCGCCAAAACACTTGGAAAAGGAATGCGTGAATTCAGAAAGGCAACGAATGAAATAAAGCGTGAGTTTGATGATTATACTTCTGATGTTAAAAATGATTTTAATGAAATAAAAACGACCATAGATCGTGAAACCAGTAATATTACCAGGGAAATTGATGATGTATCCAAAACAATAGACAGTGAAGCAGATCAGATTTCCAAAAATCTGGAAAATGTAACCAAGCCGCTGGAGGATGCATTTGACTCCGACAATTACAACAGTGACTATCCCTTAGATTAGAAGTTATTGAAAAATTGATAGTTGCCGAAAACATAAAAAAATCGTTTGGAAACCTTCAGGTGCTGAAGGGTATAAATCTTGAAATTCCGTTTAAAAAAATCTATTCAATTGTTGGTGCGAGCGGTGCCGGCAAAACAACACTTCTTCAAATAATAGGTACTTTAAGTAAACCCGACAGCGGAAAAATATATTATAACGGAAAAAATATTTCAAAACTTCCGGAGAAAGAATTAGCGGCTTTTCGTAACCGCGAAATAGGTTTTGTGTTTCAGTTTCATCATCTGCTGCCGGAATTTACGGCTCTTGAGAATGTGTGTATTCCGGGTTTTATTGCACGCCGGCCCAAAGGAGAAACAGAAAAGGAGGCACTCCGGCTTCTGGATTATCT
>CAZXTX010000277.1:0-4261 GCA_964643695.1 uncultured Mariniphaga sp.
AGCAATTTGCCTTTTTTTACCTGCGAGTTGAAATCCACAAATATCTTCTCAATCACCCCGGAAACCTGAGTTCCTACCTCCACAACTTCTATCGGCTGCACATATCCGGTGGCCATTATTGTTGTTTCAATCGTTCCCTCTTTGATAGATGCGGTATTAAAAATAATATTTTTCTTTCCTCCCGTAAAAACCAGCAGGAGTGTTGCAATAATAACCAGTATAATTGCAGATGTGAACAGTTTTACTTTTTTTGATTTCATCTTATTTCTTATTTAAGTTTTACAATTGAACCGAATATCCCATATACACATCTAAGACTTTTCGTTTAAGCAAAAAGCCGTATTTGCTTTGGATGTAATCGTTTAACACATTTATATAGTTGTTTTGTTGTTGTAATAGCTCGACAGCTGTGATAGAACCCTGTTCAAATTTCAGCTTATATGCCTCAAAAGATGCCAGATAAGCATTTTGCTGAATTTGTGATGATTTGAATTTGCTTTCGGCCAAAATAACATTTTGAAATTCCTGATCGAGGGTTTGCTTAACATCCAGCTCAGTTTGTTTGCGCTCCAACTCATACTGTTGCAGGCTAATCTTACTTTGCGTTACTTTTTCTTTTGTTCTGCCATTGTTGAAAATTGGAATACTCAATGTAATACCTACATTCTCGTTTAGCCTGTTGTTGAGCTGGGTACCATATCTGTTGAAATTGCTTGTATGCCCTGTGCCAATACCTGCACTCAGGCTTACTGTCGGAAAAAAGGAAGAGCGTGAGATTTGAACTCCGGTTTTAGCAATTTCAACATTGTAATCGCTTATTCTTAATTCGGGTAAAGTTTCCATTGAGCGTGCAAAAAATTCATCTTCTGATGGCATAATGCCCATATTATTTAACCCGGATTCATCGGGATAAACAATTTCAATTTCTTGCGATAAATCAATGGACATGAGATTTTTTAAGCTGTTTAAGCTGTTGTTCCGGCTTATCTTGGTTTCAAGCACATTGCTCAGATCATTGGCATATTGTGCTTCAAGCAAAAGTAAGTCGCTTTGTAGTATATCTCCGGCTTCATACCTAACCTGCCCCTGGTTAAGCTGTTCGTCACTGGCTTTTAAAACGGCATTCTGATAACGCAATAACTCTTCATTCCCAAGTGCAGTAAGAAATGATTCTAATACTTGTATTGTCAACTCGTTATCGTATTGCGCAGTACGATATTTAGATTGTTCCAGAGATAAATTTGCGTTTTCAACACTGTTTTTGATATAACCACCCTGAAATAATGGCATATTGGCGCTTAACGAATAGTTGCCACTCCAGTTATCATCAGTATTTTTTGTGTTAGAGAATGTTTCTCCAAAAGATGCACCAACGTTTGGCAGCCATTCCAATTTTGACTGATCATAAGCCTCTTGTGCAGACAATTCGTTCAATACGGTGGATTGACGATTGTGATTATTTTTAAATACCAACTCAATGCACTCCTCTAAAGACAATTTCAGGGTGTCTTGTGATATGTTTTGAGCCGAAGCAGAGAAAACATAAAAGAATACAGTCAGCAGGTACAGCAAAACCTTTTTCATATTACCTAATTTTTAGATTAAATTCATGATGCAAATTTATGCTGGCCTGACAGGATTTTATTAAAAAATAGACTCAGTGGTTAAAAATCCGCTTTGATTTGCATTAGAGGGAGCTGAATGGTAAAAATGACTTTGAAATACTTTGGAATTTCTTGTTTTTTTAGAATAACGGTTAACGGTTTGGCACAGGGCGGAGGATCAGGAAAGTTAATGCATACCCTGTAGGACTGGCATTTTTTTATATATAGGAATTTGTTTGGATTATTTATTTAACATGTTGAATGTTAGTTGCTTGTAGAAGGTTGTAATGCTGATTTGCTGAGAATAAATAAATTGTATTTTTGTCATGTAGCGTAATGACTTAATTAAAAAACAGATAGTAATATGATACATAGACGCGATTTTTTGAAAAACAGTTTATTGATAGCAAGTGGTGCTGCTTGTATGTCAGGTCTTTCTGATAATCAAATTGACAATAATATTTTTGATGAAAAAACTGTATTATTAAAAAGAAAGATACCGGCCCGGTATAGTTTTGATGTTGTTGTCATCGGAGGCGGAATATCAGGTATTTCTGCTGCATGTTCCGCATCTATGTCAGGTGCAAGTGTTATTTTAATAGAACGGTTTGGCTCATTGGGAGGAATGCTTACAACCGGCGGAGTTGCACATTTCTGCGGCCAGATAGAGATGCAGGGTGAGGTTTTTGATAAAATTTTATATGAACTTAAAAGATTTAATTCACTTGGTGAAGGAAATCGGTCATCTGTTTTTAATTATGAGATATTGGCATTAGTGTTACAGGAGATGCTTTTAAAAAGAAATGTTAAAATTTTATTGCATACCCGTTTGGTTGATGTAATGGTAAAGGGAAATAATATTACGGAATGTATTATATCCGGAAAATCCGGACTTGAAGCTGTTAGCGGAAAAGTATTCATTGATTGTTCAGGTGATGCGGACCTGGCAAGATATGCAGGAGTTTCAACTATAAAGGGGGATGATAAGACAGGATATCAATTACCTATGTCAAAAATAAGTTTCGTCAGAGAGGTTGAGGAGCAGGAATATGTTCAGCAGGTAATAGATGATTGGCCCAATCGGATTTTGAATAAGGAAGATTTGCCAATGACGAGTATATGGCCGGACGGACCCGGAGGAAAGGCACTTAAAATAAAGATTCCGATGTTTGATTCAACAAGTACTGAAGGATTGACCCATGCTGAAATTCAGGCAAAAAGGCGAACCATGGATGTTCTGTATTATTATCAGGCAATAGAAAAAAAGAAATGGCGCTTGTCAAATAGTGCCACAATTATAGGTATAAGGGAAGGGTGCCGCATTGAAGGCGATTATGTTTTAAAAGTTGATGACCTGAGGGCCGGAAAAGCTTTTGAAGACGGAGTTGCCCGCGGTACATTTTATCTGGACGGACATGGATTAACAGATGACAAGCGTACATATATTTTGCCAAAAGATGAATTAAATGTTCCTCCTTATCAAATTCCTATGCGAAGTCTTATATCAAAGGATGCAGATAATTTATTGATGGCAGGGCGTTGTATGTCTGCTGATCAGCTGGCTCTTTCCTCAGCCCGTGTGTCAACTTCCTGCTCAATGATGGGGCAGGCAACCGGTATAGCAGCTGCTATGGCTATTAATAAAAGAACAAAAATACGAAACCTTGATTATACAGAAATTAAAGATGAAGTGTTAGCCAGAGGTGCACAACTTGATGTTATAAAGCAAATTTTCCCTGTTCATGGATAAAAAATGCAATTTAATTGTATAATGATCATTTACCCCTTTTCTGACAGCTATTTGGAGGAAGTGAGGGACAGAGGGCAAATTAATATCATCAGGGCTCTGTCTCTTTCTTTTCAACTAGAAAAGTTGCATATCGGCAAAAGCGGCAGATGGAATATTCCGGTTTATCGGAAGCCGCGAAATATTTGTAGAATTGTAATTACAAATAAATCAGAGGTACGGATGGTAACATTCCGGTTTATCGGAAGTACTGAAACATTCATTTTGACGTTGTCAAGTACTTCGTACATTGATAAGTCTTTTTCTCCCAAAACCTATCAGCGTCGTATGACCTGATAGCGTTTAAATATATTTTGGTAAACATGACTATCCTATTTTCGGGAGTAGCGGAGTTTTCAACCACAAAAGGCACATCTGGCGAAAGGTGTGGAGCACCGTAAGCTTTGTAGAATTGGAATTGGAAAGTAAATTAGAGGTACGTAGTACCGAAATATTATTTTATCACTGAGGCTGAAAGCCTTAAATAATACAGCCGGGGGTAACGCCCCCGGTATCAATATAACCACACCCGCCGCAACCCTGAATGGGTTGAACAGAATTTTAAAAGTTATCTGTGTTTTTGTTTCAGTCTTATTGTCAATTGTTGCAATAGCACCGATGACTTTTGATAATTGTTCAATTTTGTCTCAAATCTTCAAACTTCTCGGCAACAATTGTAGTATCACCGCTACGCGGCTTACTTGATTTTATATGATTATAGTTTACCATACTGGCGGTGCTATGCACCTTTTTTTATCCACGTAATGGCAAAATAATCTTCATATCACCATTGACTCTCTTTTTCTCCCCTCCTTGGGCTAATCTTTATACACATTTATCAACGACTTGTTGTTGATATAAAATACTGATT
>CAZXTX010000278.1:0-4251 GCA_964643695.1 uncultured Mariniphaga sp.
GTGATTTTGTGCATTTCGTGGTTAAACAAGAAATAAGAGAACAGACATCATGACCATACAACAATACCTGAAAAATATTGACGAGAGACATAAACTCGGAAATGCAACTGAACACACGTTTCGGGGTGATTTGCAGCAGTTGATTGAAAGTTTGCTGCCGGAAGTGCAGGCGACCAACGAACCGAAAAGGCAAAGCTGTGGTGCACCGGATTATATTTTGACCAAAAGGGAAATTCCTGTTGGATATATTGAAGCCAAAGATCTGGGTGATGATGACCTGGAAGGAAAGAAAAAGTCCGGTAACAAGGAGCAGTTCGACCGCTACAAAGCCTCGCTGAGCAATCTGATTTTTACCGATTATCTTGATTTTCACTTTTACCGGGATGGTGAGCTGACTACCAAAGTAGCCATTGCCGGACTGACCGACAAAGGCATTCAGCCCAAGCCGGAGAATTTCTCCATTTTCGAGAATTTACTGAAAAACTTCACCACGCACGTCAGCCAGACGATTAAAAGTCCGGCGAAATTAGCTGCGATGATGGCAGGAAAAGCGAGATTGCTGGCAGATATTATCGAAAATGCGCTAACAAGCGACGAAGATAACCACCTGGACAGTTCGCTGAAAGAGCAGATGAACGCTTTTAAAGAAATTCTGATTCATGATATTACGCCCAAAGCATTTGCCGATGTGTATGCGCAAACCATTGCTTACGGTATGTTTGCCGCACGTTTGCACGATGAAAGTCTGGACAATTTCAGCCGGCAGGAAGCAGCGGAACTGATTCCCAAAACCAATCCGTTTTTAAGAAGGCTTTTCGGTTATATTGCCGGGCCGGAAATTGACGACCGCATCAAATGGGTGGTGGATAATCTGGCTGAGATATTTCTGGCAACCAATGTGGAACAGATTTTAAAAGATTATGGAAAGGCCACCAAAATGGAAGACCCGGTCATCCATTTTTATGAAACCTTCCTGAGCGAATACGACCCGAAGTTAAGAAAATCGAGAGGCGTTTGGTACACGCCGCAACCTGTGGTGGATTTTATTGTGCGTGCGGTAGATGATATTCTGAAAACCGAATTTGACCTGCCGCAAGGTCTTGCCGATACGGGCAAAACCAAAATCAAAGTTGATTTTCAGGGAAAAAAGGCAGAAAAAGAGGTGCACAAAGTGCAGATTTTAGACCCGCCCACCGGAACGGGTACTTTTTTAGCAGAGACGGTAAAGCATATTCACAAAAAATTCAAAGGGCAGGAAGGCATCTGGAGCAGTTATGTGGATGAACATCTGATTCCGCGCCTCAACGGATTTGAGCTGCTGATGGCAAGCTACGCCATGGCGCATTTGAAAATGGATTTACTGATGAAAGAGACCGGCTACCGGGGCAGCGGCGACAAGCGATTCAGAATTTACCTCACAAACAGCCTGGAAGAGCATCATCCCGATACCGCCACGCTTTTTGCCAACTGGCTGAGCACCGAAGCGAACGAAGCCAACCTTATTAAACGCGATACTCCGGTAATGTGTGTTATTGGAAATCCGCCATATTCGGTTAGCTCTTCCAACAAAGGAGAATGGATAGAAAACTTAGTATCAGATTACAAAAAGGATTTAAACGAAAGAAATATTCAGCCTTTATCAGATGACTATATCAAGTTTATCAGATACGGTCAATATTATATCGAAAAAAACGGCAGTGGTATTTTAGCTTATATTTCCAATAACAGTTTTATTGATGGTATCATTCATCGCAGGATGCGTGAAGATTTAATGAAAACTTTTGATAAAATTTATATTTTAGATTTGCACGGCAACGCAAAAAAGAAAGAGACCACAGCAGACGGAAGTCCGGATCAAAATGTTTTTGATATTATGCAGGGCGTAAGCATTAATATTTTTGTGAAAAAGAGATAAACTGTGAGCAAAATGGATATTAAAAGGGATAACAACTATAAAGACTGGCTCATATCTTTAAAAAGAGATATAAGACAACGCCAAATAAAAGCCGCATTAGCTGTTAACAATGAACTGATACTTCTTTATTGGGATTTAGGAGAACAAATTGTTGAGAAACAGAAAAATACAGAATGGGGCGATAAATTTCTCGAACAGTTAAGCAAAGATTTATTGACCGAGTTCCCAAGTTTGAAAGGATTTTCTAAAAGAAACTTAGAACTTATCAGACAATGGTACTCATTTTACAGTATCCGGGAAGATGAAATTACGAAACAAGTTGTTTCGCAAATGGCATTTATCCCCTGGGGACATCATATTCTAATAATTCAGAAAATTAAAGAAATCAACGAGTCTTTGTTTTATATTCAAAAAACAGTTGAAAATAATTGGAGTCGTGCAGTTTTAGAATATCAAATTGAAACAAAATTGTATGAGCGACAAGGAAAGGGTATTTCAAATTTTCAAAAGGCTTTGCCAAGTCCACAAAGTGATCTTGCTTATGAGATACTAAAAGATCCGTATCATTTCGACTTTTTAGAATTATCAGAAAAAGCCAGAGAAACCGAATTGGAAAATGGCTTAGTTACGCATCTGTCACAGTTTTTATTGGAACTAGGTAAGGGATTTGCTTATCTGGGAAGGCAATTTAGATTTAAAGTCGGCAGAAAAGATTATTTTAGTGATCTTGTTTTTTATCATACAAAACTAAAATGCTATATAATCATTGAGTTAAAAACTACCGAGTTTGAGCCGGAGTTTATTGGAAAACTGAACTTCTATATTTCCGCTTTTAATGAATTGGTTAAAGACGAGAACGATAATTCGACTATAGGTATCTTGCTTTGTAAGAAAAAGGATAGTTATGAGGTTGAATTTGCATTAAAAGATATAAATAAACCTATTGGCGTTAGTTCGTATCAATACACAGAATTAGTTGAAAACGTAAAAGAAGCTTTGCCAAGTGAAGAACAACTTCAAAATGAATTGCGTAATTTTAATTTAGAAAATGAGAATTAATGCTGTACGAACCAAAGTAAATAACAGCTTTTAGTTTATAAAATAGCTACACCCGGGTTTACTAAACTGTAATAGGGTCGAAATTGCCCCCTTTATGAGAGAATCAAAACAAAAAACATTGAAACAAGAATCAACCATGGCAAAAAAGCGAGCTAAAATATATCATTTCGACCTCTACGGAAAACGTGAAGAAAAATACGATTTCCTAAAAGAAAACTCAATTCATTCTATCGAGTGGACACAACTGGATGTGCAGGAACCCAATTTTTTCTTTGTTTATAAAGATACGGCAGGACAGGAGGAGTATGAAAAGGGATTTAAGGTGGATGAGCTGTTTCCAATATATACAAGCGGAATAAAATCGCACAATGATAAAGAATTAGTTTCTTTTGAAAGTTTTGATGAGTATAATGAAAAATATCATTATCGCGTTTTTGATAATCGTTTTATATGTTATGATTTAAAACGAGTATTAAGAAATAGACACTCTGTAATGAAACACATTTTAAAGGGTAATATTTCATTAATATCTTCAAAACAAAATAGTACATTTGATTTTCAACATGCGTTTGTTTCTAAGTATTTAATCGATATTAATTCGATTTCATTACAAACGAAAGAAATATCATACATTTTTCCACTCTATCTATACTCCGATAACGATTCCACTCTTTTAGAAAGCGAAACCGGCGAACGAGTTCCCAATCTTAATATGGAAATTGTAGAGCAGATAGCCGATTCACTCGGTTTGGAATTTGTTCCCGAAAAATTCCCCTCCTTTGGAGGGGTGGCCGAAGGCCGGGGTGGTGCAGATGCAACCGCAGAACGGGATGGTTCAAGTGCAACCGAAAGCCGGGGTGGTGCAGATGCAACCGCAGAACGGGATGGCTCACAAGCACCCACTGACCAGAGTGGTGCCCATATCCCCCGCTCCACCCGCAACTACATGAACCTCCCCTACAACCCCGCACTCAAAGAGCGCGCACGCGCCTTGCGAAAAGCCGAGAATCTTTCGGAAGTGCTTTTCTGGAACCGCGTTAAAAAGAAACAGTTCAAAGGTCTCGATTTTGACCGCCAAAAAATTATTGGCAATTATATCGTTGATTTTTACTGCGCCAGCTGCAATTTGGTGGTGGAGATTGATGGCAGTAGTCATAATAATAAACAGGAGTACGATACCAAAAGGGATGAGTTTCTGGAAAGTCTGGGACTGACGGTGATACATATTCCGGTAGAGGATGTGATGACAAGGCTGGATGAGGTGATGGAGGAGTTGG
>CAZXTX010000279.1:0-4236 GCA_964643695.1 uncultured Mariniphaga sp.
TTTTCGTGAGGTTTATTACCCGGAGTGCGGAAGTTGTTCCGCCTTCGGGTTTTTTGTTATATGAATTGGATTTACAATCGTTAATGCCGATGGTTAAAATATTTAGAACAATTGAGCAAAGCGATAATTAGTCTGTTATATTTTTCCAATCGGTATAAAAACACTTATCTCTTTCTGAAATAAAACATCTGATTCTCAACTAAATAAAACTCCCTGAAGCCGGTTTTTACAATATCTATAATATCTTTACAACTGTTTTTAAACTTTTAATACAACATTCAGTCATTATATTAAGCCGAAAATGACAACCATAATGAAAAAAGGCATCCTCACATTAACAATCTCAATATTTATCTGTAAAATAATGGTATTCGGACAAACAACATTTGCCGACTCTGTTGAATTTTACTTTAATGAGCAGCTTTTGACTTTCCCGCATGAAAAAATCTATTTGCAAACCGACAAATCGGGTTATCTGTCAGGTGAAAAAATATGGTTCCGCTCCCACATGGTTAATGCACTCACCCACAAACCCATATTTTTAAGCAGATACGTTTATGTTGAACTTATAAGTCCGATGGAAGATTTAGTGGTCAGGGTAATGATTCGCCCGGACAGTACCGGAGTTTACAGCGGCTATATTGATCTTGCCGACGACCTGACTGAAGGAACATACACACTCAGAGCATATACCAACTTTATGCGTAATTCGGGCGAAGAGTCTTTTTTCAGAAAAACAGTCACTGTTCTTGCCCCCTTTTCACTTCACATTGAACCGGTTGTAAACTTTGAAGTTGAAAAAAATGAAGTAAAAACTACTCTTAAGTTTGTTGACCGGCAATTGAACGATACGATTACCCCCGAAATTGTTTCCTGTAAACTCACTCACAAACAGGAAAAAACTCTTAATCCGGGAAAAGGCAAAACTTATAAATGGAATGTAAACCTTCCTCAAAAAGCAAAAAACCGAACTATGCTACTGAGCCTGCTCTACAAAGGCAGAAAATACAACCGTTTTTACACTATCCCCTATGACCCCGCAGAATATGAAGTAGTATTTTTTCCGGAAGGCGGTTATCTTATCCCCGGTAACATTTGCAAGGTAGGTTTTAAGGCACTGAATCCGGGCGGACTTGGCGAGGATATTTCGGGAGTTCTCTACAACTCCAAAAATGAAGAAATTCAAAAATTCAAAAGTTTACACTTTGGAATGGGCTTTTTCAGTTTTGCAGTTGCTGAAAGTGAAAAATACTATATAATTTGTAAAAATGCCAATGGAACAATAAAACGAACAGACCTTCCCGAACCCGAACTAAATGCAACTGTAGTTTCCACACAATTTGCAGGTAACAGAGTGATGACCAGAATACTTGGCAATGAAGCCACCCGGAACAAAACCCATTCACTGCTGGTTCACCACAAGGGTGAGATTATTTATCACGAATTGCTGAATCCTGAATCAAAGGCTTATGTGTTTCCTGCCGACAGCATGCCAAAAGGAATTTTAAGCTTTATTTTATTAGATAACCGGCAAAATATTTTAAGTGAACGGCTGATTTTCAATTTTAATGAAAATGATTTTCCTTCAGTTTCCGACAGCCTTTACAAACCTGCATATCAACGCCGTGAACTGATTGAGCAAAAAATAAAAATAAGTGACAACAAAAGTAATCCCCTGTCAGGGAATTTTGCAGTTTCGGTAACCGATAAAAATACTGTGATACAGGACACTGCACTCAGCATACTGTCATCGCTGCTCATTGATTCAGAGCTAAAAGGGTACATTGAAGCTCCGGCATCATATTTCACCGGCAACAAAGTTTTAAAATACCCGCTTGATGCACTTATGCTGACCCAGGGATGGAGGAGGTATGATATTCCGGCAGTGCTGAAAGGAAATATTGAGATACCGGAAAAATTTGAACCCGAATTGTCACAAAGAATCAGGGGTAAATCAGACGCAATGTTCGGCTCGCTAAAAGAAGGTGAAATAAGTTTGATGGCCACTCTTGACTCAATGGTAAGCACTGTGGTCACTCAGGCCGACAACAAGGGAAATTTCAGCTTTGACGTGGAATATCCGGCAGGTACTTCAATTCTTGTGCAGTCACTCAGCAGAAAAGGCGGAAAACATAATTTTATCAATCTTGAACTTCAGGAATTCCCTGAAACGGCAGGCTCCGGTATTCCCGTAAAAACTCCAAAAACAGTTCAGCACAATAAGGAACTTGACGACTATCTGATAAAAGCAGATCAGGAATATACCACCGAACACGGTATCAGGTCAATTATTATGGAAGAGATTACGGTGGTGGCAGAATCGCTGGAAAAATATAAGGAATCGGTGTACTACTCTCCCCTGTCGGCATCGGGTTTAAAAACTTCGGAAGACATAGAAAAAATGGTTGTCAGCAGTCTGCGTGCGCTGCTTTACACACAGCCCGGAGTAATAGTAAAAACTGACAAGGTAACCTCCACACGTTCCGACAAACCGATAATGTTTATTATTGACAACATGATGTTTGAAGACTTTTTTGACCGTCTGGATGATATTGAGGTGAGTTCCATTGAAAGTCTTTTTGTGATAAGGGACAATTCAATGATGCCCGGTTATTTTCCCAATACCGATGGTGCAATTGTTATAACAACAAAAATTGGTTATACGCCAAAACCAAAAAAACGCCCTAACATTGATGAAATTACACCACAGGGATATCAGCAGGCAGCTGAATTTTACACACCCGTTTATGAAACACCGGAGCAGGCTGAATCGGGCGTGCCCGATTTGAGAACTACCATTTACTGGAAACCGAATCTTATTTTTTCAGAAAACGGCGAAGCTGTTGTCAGCTTTTACTCTGCCGACACACCCACAACCTATCAAATGATAATTGAAGGAGTATCAAATGACGGAACACCCGTTAATTACTCTAACGACATTATCATTAAAAAACAGTAAACACCGGGTTCCCATCGGTTCAATAAACCGAATTCCAAAAAAGGATGAACGGAAAATTTAAAGTATTAAAACTCCCTGTATATGTGTTTTATCCACTCCTCACACATTTGCTGTGCATTCCATCTGACGGTTTCCTGAGATTCCGATTCAACTTTTCTGGTAACAATATCAGAATTGAAAGGCAGAAGCTTTGTTGTAACCAGTGTTTCATCAGGAGAGATATTTGCAACCTTCATATTTTCACTATCCCAAAGCAGGGTTTTCTTTAACGACTGCATTCTGACGGCCAGATTTCCCATTACCACCATTTCATTAAACGGCCCGGAATATTCGAAACTGGAAGAGGGCTTGCCGCCATTTTTACAGCAATTTACAAAATGCATTTCATGTCGTCCGCCGCCAATCGGGTCATCGGGAATTCTGTCGATTTTTACAATGGTTTCAGGAATAATTTCTTCTCCGTTTTTGTAAACCTTCCATTTTGCACCATAAGCCTCGGCAATTAAAACCGCTTTTGAACCAACAAACATAAAACCGCCACCCGGAGCCATAGGCGCATCAACAGGCAGGTCAAACGGCCTGGGAGGCATCAGTCCGCCATCGTACCATGTCAGTTTCAGTTCGGGCAAGGCACAGTAAGGAAGATTTTTACGTGCCGGAAACAGGTAAGTAACCTGTGCCGAAACCGGCGCACTTTCGGTATTAACCAGTGATGAGCTTGCCTGAAATGCAGAAGGTGCACCAAGCTGTAGTGCATAATTCGGAACATCCAGCAGATGGCATCCCATATCACCAAGAGCACCTGTGCCATAATCCCACCACCCGCGCCAAATCCACGGATGATATTCGGGATTGTATGCACGCATCGGAGCCGGCCCTATAAACAGATTCCAGTCTAATGTAGCAGGTACTGCAACTTCCTTCAGCGGTTTTGGCATTCCCTGTCGCCAGATGGGGCGGTTTGTCCATACATGAGCTTCCCTGATTTCACCAAGACAGCCGCTGTGCACAACTTCGGCAACCTCGTAAACCGCATCGTTTGAATGGCCTTCATTACCCATTTGCGTTACAACTCCCGTTCGTTTTGCAAGTTCTGTCAGAAATCTCGATTCAAAAACCGAATGAGTTAATGGTTTCTGCAAATAGACATGTTTTCCAAGTTCCATTGCAGTGGCAGCCGGCAAAGCATGTGTATGGTCTGGCGTTGCAATAACAACCGCTTCAATATCCTTTTGCTTGTCAAACATTTCACGGTAATCCATCCATTTTTTCGCATC
>CAZXTX010000280.1:0-4201 GCA_964643695.1 uncultured Mariniphaga sp.
AACGCTGTCAAGTCTAAAGACGTTGACAGGTTATGAATCACAGACTTGTCAGCGTGCGAAGCTCCTGACAACGTCAAAAAAGACAAAACGAAGCGGGCGCAGTCTTGACTTTTTTTGATTACTTTTTTGTGTCAAGACAAAAAAGGAATTGGGGTTACGGGGCAACGTCCCGTTCTGATCAAAGTCATACTATGACTTGGAGTCATGGTATGACTGAATCACCCTGCATTGCTGTCCCCGAAATCAGGGCAGGCATACGATTGTATCACCTGATTTGTTTAACAAATAATAATATTTCGGTACTTCCGATAAACCGGAATGTTCCATCCGTACCTCTAACTTATTTTATTATTCCAATTCTACAAATATTTCGCGGTTCAGCTGCTTTTGCCGGTATGCGACTTTTGCAATTAAAAACAAAGAGGCGGAATCCCGGTGATATTAATTTGTCGGTATATTTAGCTATTCCCAGAATCGGAACATGCAGGTTTATGGAAGAAAAAGACTTGTCAACGCACAAAGCTTTCTAACGATTCGAAACAAGTTCTAACAACATTAAAACAATTGATAATAAGGCTGAAACACATACACATAACTCTAATAATTCTGTTCAACCCATTCAGAGTTGTGACGGATGTGGTTGCACCAATACCGGGGACGTTGCCCCCGGCTGTATTATCTGAGGCTTCCAGCCTCAACTTACAACAACTCCACACCTTTCGCCGGATGCAGCTTTAAAAGTTAAAAACAAAAGGTAACACCCTGAAAAAACAATTATCAAATATCTTCCAACTTTCTTAATAACTAACCTCGTCCGGTGTAACGCTGTCAAGTCTAAAGACGTTGACAGGTTATGAATCACAGACTTGTCAGCGTGCGAAGCTCCTGACAACGTCAAAAAAGACAAAACGAAGCGGGCGCAGTCTTGACTTTTTTTGATTACTTTTTTGTGTCAAGACAAAAAAGGAATTGGGGTTACGGGGCAACGTCCCGTTCTGATCAAAGTCATACTATGACTTGGAGTCATGGTATGACTGAACCAGCCTACAGTGCTGTCCCAAAAACAAGAGAGGCATCCAATTGTATCGCTTGATTTGTTTAACAAATAATAATATTTCGGTACCACGTACCTCTGACTTAATTTATTATTCCAATTCTACAAATATTTCGCGGCTCTGCCGCTTTCACTAGTATGTGCCTTTCGCAATTGAAAACAAAGAAGCGTTACCACTTTCAAACCAAAAAGTCATACTATGACTTGAAGTCATGGTATGACTGAATCACCCTGCAGTGCTGTCACCAAAAGCAAGAAGGCTGAAACACAAACAAATAACTCTGATAATTCTGTTCAACCCATTCAGGGTTGTGACGGATGTGGTTGCACCAATACCGGGGACGTTGCCCCCGGCTGTGTTATCTGAGGCTTTCAGCCTCAACGTACAACAACTCTACACCTTTCGCCGGATGCAGCTTTGAAAATTAAAAACAATCTCTTATTTAGTATAGTGAAATTAATCATTATTAAGAAAGTGCTATAACAAATTCACACTAACAGCCTAATTATCAACAAATAAGAATTAGCAATAAAAACAAACAGCTTGCGTTATTATGTTAATCCGCTTAATGTTTCCATTAACTGCGACAATATTAAATTTACCGGCTTAAAGATTTTAACACTCTTATCCACTCTATTTGCTATTTTAGCAAAGAAATTAAAATGAGTTTTGAAAAGAGGAGTTGTAATAAAAACCACGGGCACCTGGTTCACCGTTGAGGATGAAGCGGGTGAGATATTCGACTGCATGGTGAAGGGTAACTTTCGCATTAAGGACATTAAAAGTACAAATCCGGTTGCCGTTGGCGACCATGTGCTTTTTGATGTACAGGAAGAGCTGAAATCGCCGTCAGATAACAAAGCCGGCTGGATAACTTCAATCGAAGACCGTAAAAACTATATTGTAAGGCGTTCACCCAATCTTTCAAAACAGTCGCACATCATTGCCGCAAACATCGATCAGGCAGTTTTGGTTGCCACAATTTCACATCCGGTTACCACAACCGTGTTTATAGACAGGTATCTTGCATCAGCCGAAGCATACAGAATTCCGGTGCTGATAGTATTCAACAAAACCGATATTTACAATAAAAAAAGCATGGAAAAACTGAATAAGCTGATTTCGGTTTATTCAAAAATAGGATATAAATGCCTGACCACATCTGCAGTGGCAAACAGCGGTCTTAATGAATTTAAGGAGGCAATTGCCAACAAAACCAATGTTATCAGCGGACACAGCGGGGTGGGCAAATCCACGCTTATCAACTCAGTGGAACCGGAGTTAAATCTCAAAATATCAAAAATTTCAGACACCCACAAAACCGGAAAACACACCACTGCACACTCTGAAATGTTCAAACTTTCGTTTGGCGGCTATATTATTGACACGCCCGGCATCAAAGGTTTCGGAATGCTGGATATGGAAGCGTGGGAGATCCCGCACTATTTCCCTGAAATATTTAAAATTTCAAAAAACTGCCAGTACGGAAACTGCTCGCACACGCATGAGCCGGGCTGTATGGTAAAAATGGCGGTGGAGGATGGAACGATTGCCGTAAGCCGTTACATCAGCTATCTCGATTTACTGGATGGTGAGGATAAATACCGGAAACCTCATTGACAGAATGTCCAAAAAGTATTAAAAAACATTATCACAAAAGCTTATTTTTCCTTATTTTCAGGATGAAAATAGTCATAAACCAGAGTTCCTTTTGCTTTTCCAACTAATTGTATTACAGAATCTTTACCGACTTTTTTAATGTTGGTAACAGATTTAAACTCGGTTAAAAGCTTACGGGCGGTTTTATCACCAATTCCTTTAATTCGTGTCAGTTCGGTAACTGTAAAATCTGACAATCGTTTATTGCGGTGAAATGTGATTCCGAAACGGTGTGCCTCATCGCGCATTTGCTGAATCAGCTTTAATGTTTCGGAGTTTTTATTGATATATAACGGTACTGAATCACCCGGAAAATATATCTCCTCCAGCTTTTCAGCTATTCCGATAATTGCCGATTTCCCTTTTATACCGAGCTTTTCAAGAGCTTTAACAGCTGACGAAAGCTGTCCTTTACCGCCATCGACAACTATTAGCTGCGGAAGTTTTTTTCCTTCTTCAGTCATTCGCCTGTATCTGCGGAAAACCACCTCTTCCATTGAAGCAAAATCATTCGGGCCCTCAACTGATTTAATATTGTAATGACGATACTCAGATTTCAGCGGCCTGCCGTTTTTAAATACCACACAAGCCGCCACCGCACCGGAACCATGCAAGTTGCTGTTATCGAAACACTCAATGTGGACAGGCAAATCAGTCAGCTGTAAATCTTTCTGAACTGTTTTCAATATCCGCTCCGACGGAGTTTTGGTGGTTCTGAGTGCCATCTGTTTTTTCTTTTCGAGACGGAAATATTTTGCATTTCGCTGTGACAACTCAAGAAGTTTCCTCTTTTCACCCCGTTTTGGCACCCTGAAGGTTAAATCGTCAAATTTTGTTTTTAACGGAAAAGGAACCAGAACCTCCTTTGAATTGCTGAAAATCTTCTGTTTTATGTCAATAATTCCGGCCAGAAGCAAATCTTCCTCTGATTCATCAAGGCTTTTTTGAATTTCAAGAGTGTAAGTCTGGATAATTGCCCCTTTTATAACTTTAAGGTAATTGATATATGCGGTTTTCTCATCCTGCTCAATAGAAAATACATCAACATCTGAAATAGTTGGCGAAACCACGGTTGATCTGCTTTGATAGCGTTTCAGTGATTCATATTTCTCCTTTATTCGTTGTGCTTCCTCAAACTGCATCATTTTAGACATCTGTTCCATGCGCTGTTCCAGGTGCCTGATAACTCCCGAAACATTACCTTTGAGAATATCGGTTATCTCCTCAATTCCGCGATTGTATTTCTCTTCCGAAATCAGTCCCTCGCAAGGTCCTTCGCAGTTACCGATATGGTATTCGAGACAAACTTTGTATTTTCCTGATTTTATATTCTTTTGAGTAAGTTTATAATTGCAGGTTCTTATTTTGTATTCGGTTCTGAACAGTTCCAGCAGTGTGTTTACGGTATGTACAGAGGTATAAGGACCAAAGTATTTTGATCCGTCCCTGATTAAATTCCTGGTCTTAAAAACTCTGGGGAACGGCTC
>CAZXTX010000281.1:0-4187 GCA_964643695.1 uncultured Mariniphaga sp.
TTGCAATGCACTTATAATTAATTTATTGCAATTTGTCTGTCCACACAAAAAAGCTCTTTGCAATTTGGAATATTACCTGTTTGCCTGTACTTTTACCCATAAGTTTATTTTAACCTTTTAATTGCACTTGTACTAACCATGAAAAATATAATAAAAATCATATTTCTTTTTCTTTTACTCTCTTGTCTTAAAAATTATTCTCAAAATGAAGAACCTTTTAAAAACAGAAAAAATGCTGTTGAGGTTTCTGCTTACCTGACTAACTTTGGACATTTTAAATTTACAAGATATTTTACTCCTGAGTTTGGCTACTCCCGTTATTTGGGAGAATATTTTAAGGCAGGGGTGTTTTTCTCAAAGTTTAATCATGTAACCGGTGTACAGTCTTATAATTACATGTTTAGAGCAGGATTTTTACCGTTGCCGTTAATAATTAAAAATGAAGAATTTAACAACCTGTGGGAAATTGATTTTAGTTTCAATTATGTACATAAAATAAATAAACCTGAAAAGAACTCTCCTTTTCCAGACAATACAATTCATCGTCAGGTTATTTTTAGTTCGGGATTGAGCAGATATATTTATAATAACTTTTATTTATTTGGTAATTTTGACATTAGGAATAGCGGACAGATATATTTAGGATTACGTTACAAATTTTGAAATCACTAATTTATAATGAAATTTTATAATCTGGTTTTTATAAGTTTTTTCGTTTTTTTATTTACGAATTCATGCCGACAGGAAATAGAGATCAGCTTTAAAGATTTTGTTCCCAAACCGGTAATAAACTGTCTGTTTACTCCCGAAGAACCTTTTCAGGTTCATATAAGTTTTTCAAAAACTCCGGTTGACACAGCAAGTTACAATATAGACAATGCTATTGTTATACTTTACGGAGATGACAATACTGAAGAGCAACTACCTTTAACAGACAACGGCATTTATTCAAGAAGTACCGTTATTCCCCGTGAAGGTGTTGTATATACCCTTAAAGTGAAAATTCCGGATATGGATGAAGTTAGTGCCACGGGTTCTGTTCCGTTGAACAGAGCTGAAATAACCGAAATTGAATCTAAAGCCGGTTTTAAAACTGAAGCGGTTATGGGAATAGGTGAAGAAGCACGAATTCCCGTGCAAAATATTCAGATGAAATTCAAAAATAATTCTGAAAAAAATAACTGTATGGGAGTATCTGTTGTACAGTATGCAACAACCCGTCATTGGTCTAATAATAACTTTTCACTTGTTGAAGACACAACAAATTTCAATCTTGGTTATCTTAACAGCAATGACCCTGCTATTCTTTCAGAAGGGCTGGGTAATTTCTATGTTTACGAGATGTTGATGTTTCGTGATATTAACCTTACCGAACAATCTTCTGCGGTGCAATTCAATATTGAAAAAGAATCATCGTCGAAATTCTGGCTCCGTTTTTTCGATTTTTCACCCGAGGCCTTTCAATATGTAAAATCATGGTTTATACATGAATACACACAGGATTATGACTTCTGGGAAGTTTACGAACCACATCCGCTCTATTCAAACGTTGAAAACGGTTATGGTGTTTTTGCCGGTTACTTTATGCGGCTGCTGGAAATTTATCCCGATTCAACTTTAATCTTCAGATAGTGGTGAGAAACTTATATATATTGATTATTGCAATGTTGTCCATACCGGCATACGGGCAGCAAAAGTTTACCGTCAGCGGGCTGGTTCGCGACAAAACCACCGGCGAACCGCTGATTGGTGCAAATATTCTTGC
Organism: uncultured Mariniphaga sp.; assembly: GCA_964643695.1. GTDB lineage: Bacteria > Bacteroidota > Bacteroidia > Bacteroidales > Prolixibacteraceae > Mariniphaga. The sequence goes on from CAZXTX010000281.1 coordinate 1,766, forward strand.
AATATCCGGCAGTACAGGTACCAGTACAGATGCATACGGTTTTTACACCATTATAACCGAAGAAACATCAGTTGAATTAAAAGTAAGTTACGTGGGATATAAAGCTTTTAATCAAAAATTAAATCTGACAGAAAATTTACGTTTCGATATTTTATTAGAACCCGGTATAGAACTCGGTGAAGTGGAAGTTTCGGCCTGGCGCCTGACAGAAAAGCATCTGATGCCGGGGATGACAGAAATTGAGGCATCACAGGTAAAGCAACTTCCCATGTTTGGCGAGCCCGACGTACTTAAAGCGATGCAACTGCTGCCGGGTGTGCAGGGCGGAGCCGACGGGCGCAGCGGACTGTATGTGCGTGGCGGAAGCCCCGACCAGAATTTATTTATGCTTGACGGAACACCTATTTATTATGTAAATCATCTTGGCGGTTTTGTATCGGTCTTTCATCCTGATATTCTGAAAAATATCAAACTTTACAAAGGTGGTTTTCCGGCACGGTTTGGCGGACGGTTATCATCGGTTGTTGACCTGCGCATGAAAGAAGGGAACAAAAAAGAGTTTCACGGCAGTTATGGCATCGGACTGATTTCGGGAGATATAACCCTTGAAGGTCCGATAAAAACAGATAAAACCTCATTTATTGTTTCAGCACGTCGTGTATGGATTGATTTGCTGCTACGCCCGGCCACAAAAATTGGATTTAAACATGCGTCGATGGGCTATAATTTTTATGACTTTTTTGGAAAAATCAGTCACGAAGCCGATGCCCGGAATCGTCTCTATTTCAGCTTATACAGTGGTGACGACAGGTTGGGATTCTTTTTCAATGACCGTAAGGACAAAATTCGCAGTAATACCAGATTCATTTGGGGAAATGTATTGTCAACCCTGCGGTGGAATCATATATACAATTCACGTCTGAACAGTGATATTACCTTATTCTATACCCGTTATCGATACATAAACAACATGTTTTTTAAAGAAAAGAATATAAAAGGTGATAATCTTTATACAACAGGTGTAAATGATTTCGGACTTAAAGCCGATTATAACTGGCGTGTTGCAAAATATTATACTGCCAGATTTGGTGGCGGAATTTCAGGCAATTGGTTTGTTCCGGGAAAAATCAGCAATACGGTTGTTGAAGACAGAAAGAAAATCGATGAAACCATTGGCAGTCAAAATCAGATTAGTGCACTAAATACTTATATGTATATTGAAAATGAATATATCCCTTTTCAATGGTTCTCATTTAATGCCGGATTACGTTTGATAAATTTCAAAGTGGGAGGCAAAAATTACTTTTCTGCAGAGCCAAGATTTATTGCAGCTTTCAGTTTAAGCCAGTCAGATATTTTAAGTTTTGGTTATACAAAAATGATGCAGCCGGTGCATATGCTTACCTATTCCGGCACAGCTTTTCCGACAGATATATGGCTTCCGTCAACACCTGAAATTCCGCCGGGCTTGTCAGATCAGTTGTCAGTTGGATATTCAAAATCATTTTATAATGATGTTTATGAATTCAGCATTGAACTTTACAGTAAAAAACTCAAAAAACTGGTTGATATAAAAGGTGGTGTGCCTTTGGTAAATACACTTCCGTGGGAACAAAATGTTGAAAGAAACGGAGCAGGGCAATCTAAGGGTGTTGAACTGTTTTTACAAAAAAAACAAGGCAATACCACCGGATGGGTAAGTTATACATTGTCAAAAGCCGACCGCTTTTTTGAAAACATGAATAACGGCAAACCCTATCCTTTTAAATATGACCGTCGCCACGATTTTTCATTTGTATTTAACCATGAAATCAGCAAAAAAATTGATTTTTCAGCAACATGGATTTACGGCACTGGCTATCCAACTACTTTATACAACGGGATTCATCAGGCTATTCAGCCTACCAGGCCGGCAGAGTTGCCAACCAGCAATCCTTTTTTTATAGGAAGTAATGAAGCCGCATTGTATCCGGGTAGAAACTGGCTCCGGATGCGCGATTATCACCGGTTGGATTTGGGGTTTAATTTCAAAAAGGAAAGAAAGAACAAAAAAGGTGAAGATCAAGAACGAATCTGGACATTTGGTCTCTACAATGCATATAACCGGCAAAATGCCGTATTTTATTATTTTTACAGAAGCAGTCAGTCAGATCCTCCGGTGAAACTTTATCAGCAAAGCGGATTCCCGATTATTCCGAGTGTTAAATATTCGGTGAATTTTTAATAAAGTGATTCCTATATTTTTATTGGAAAGGTAAAACAGGTTTTGATGATTTGAAAAATTGAGCGTAAAACTGCTTGTTTTTATATTACGGCACTTCCGATAAACCGGAATGTTCCAGCCGCACCTTATCCGGCATTTTCTTTCATTATTCTACAACCCTGCCTGTCGGCAGGCAGGTATTACGCGGCTCTGCCGCTT
>CAZXTX010000282.1:0-1952 GCA_964643695.1 uncultured Mariniphaga sp.
CCGTTAAAAGACTTGTCCCCCGACATCATTTTCAATGCTGTCCATAAAGACATATCCTTGCCCGGAGAATAAAACCGGTTTTTTCGCTTTTGAAGTATTGGAACAATTACAAAAAAGAGTATCAGAATTATTATTATCATCACTGCAAACTCTTCAGCTCCATTATTACTGTCATTGTAAAAATCGGCAGTATATTCGCCGCGTGTTATATCCATTATAACGGCAATTCCCTTATCAAGTCCGCGGTAATAATTATTTTGACTGAAATGAGGAATCATCTCCAGATTTATTATAACATTGTTAATAAAGGCATCAGGTAAAACTCCCTCCATGCCGTACCCCGTGGCTATAAAAACTCTACCGCGTTCATTTCCAATTTTTGGTTTAATTAGAATAACAATTCCATTTTCCTTTCCCTGCTGTCCCACTCCCCATTTTTCACCTAAACGTGATGCAAAATCGGCGGGGTCATAACCTTCCAGATCGGTTACCGTAACAATTACAATCTGTGTTGATGTTTCACGCGCAAAACTGACGAGCTTCTCTTCAAGATCGGCATCCTCCGGTCCGCTCAAAATTTCCGCAAAATCATTTACCAGCTTGGGCGGAACCGGTCTTTCCGGAATTTCTGCATGTAAAACAGTAAAACATGCAAATAAAAGAAATATGGAAATCCATTTTTTCATTTTTCCTCATTATTATCACCAAACGAAATTTCGTCTGAAAGTTCATTTACATCATCATCCTGATACGGATAAAAATGTTTCAGCTGCTCTCCCGCCTTTTTTATTCCTGCTGAAAGTCCGTCGGTATATTTCCCGAATTTGAACTTTTCAAACATCACCTCCTTTATTTCCTCCCAAAAGCCTGCATCTACCTTATGATTAATTCCCACATCACCCAACACCGCAAACTTCTGGTCATCAACAGCCATATAAAACAAAACACCATTGCGAAGCCTGGTATTGTACATTTCAAGTTTGTCAAAAACATAGGCTGCCCTGTCGAGCTCATTTCCCTTGCAATATTTTTCGATATGCACACGTATCTCACCCGAAGTATTTAACTCAGCTGCTCTTATTGCATTAATTATCTGAAGTTTATTCTCTTTTGAAAAATACTTTCTGACATCCATCTTTTGCTGTTAAAATTCAACAACAGGCGGCTGTTCAGCTCCTGGTACGGCTTCAAAATAATTTTTCTTCTTAAAACCCAGCAAACCGGAATAAATAATCTGAGGAAATTTTCTGATGTATGAATTGTACAACTGTGTAACTTCATTAAACTTACGGCGTTCATTTGCAATCCGGTTTTCTGTTCCTTCCAGCTGAGCCTGCAAATCCATAAAATTTTCATTTGCTTTCAAATCCGGATATCGTTCCACAACCACCATCAATCTGCTCAATGCAGAAGAGAGGCCGTCCTGAGCCTGATTAAAGCTCTGAAGAGTTTCAGGAGTCAGGTTTTCTGAATTGATATTAACCGAAGTAGCCTTTGATCGTGCCTCAATTACACCATTAAGAGTTTCCTGCTCGTGCTGTGCATAACCTTTTACCGTATTTACCAGATTTGGTATCAGATCGGCCCTGCGCTGATAAACATTTTCAACCTGCGACCATTGTGAGGTAACCTGCTCATCCATGCTCACCATCTTGTTATATCCGCATCCCGAAAAGAAAAGCAGGCCAAAGGCCGCTAAAAGAATTAAAGTAATTTTTTTCATCTTTCTACATTTTAAAACCTTCAAATATGTTTAAAATGAATGAAAAATCATTTTATTTTTCGGGGAAAAGAGGTAAATAATCGTTTTGTATGACTTATCAAACGATAAACAGATGAAATTTTGAATTTAAATGTGTGTTTTACTGAATCTCAAACCAGTTTTCTTACTCTGAAAACAATATTGAATATGGCCTGCTGATTTCTTTCCTGAGTTCGTTAATTCCGATATT
>CAZXTX010000282.1:2052-4181 GCA_964643695.1 uncultured Mariniphaga sp.
TGACTTCTGCAAACATTTCAGTACTGATTTATGCGAAGCATTACGAGCGTACAGCCTTCAACGGTTTCAATACCCGCTGCCTGAAGCATATTTTCAAACTCTGTATTTTCTGTACCTGGATTAAAAATCACACGTTTGGGATTCAGCCGGATAATATCATCATAATATTCCGGCTGCCGTTCTTCTCTCAGATACATGGTTACTGTATGAATCTTTTCATTTTCCGGGAAACCTGTAATGATGTCAACTCCGTTAACATTTCCCTTACGTTTGGCAAGTGCCACAACATCATGCCCGTATTCCTCCAGCATTTTTATTGCCCTGTTTGAATATCGCTCAGGTTTGGTACTGGCACCAATTACAAGAGTTTTTTTATTGTCCATTTTCACTGACCTTTTGCAACAGAACAACCGCCGATGCAGAAATACCCTCTTCACGGCCAACAAAACCGATATTTTCAGAGGTAGTTGCTTTTATGGAAATCTGATTATGGCTTATTCCCAAAACTTCTGCCATTGTCTCTTTCATCTTTGGAATATATGGTTTCAGTTTTGGCTGCTGGGCACAAATTGTTGAATCTATATTAATAATATTAAATCCCATGCTTTTAACCATGCTGTATGTTTCGGCAAGAAGGATTTTGCTGTCGATATCTTTATATTTTTCAGAATTATCGGGAAAGTGTGTTCCTATGTCACCCAGATTTAAGGCTCCTAACAATGCATCGCAAACTGCATGAATCAGTACGTCTCCGTCAGAATGTGCAACAGTGCCCTTTATGTGGGGTATCAAAATACCTCCCAGCCATAAAGTCTCTCCGACAGCAAGCCGGTGAACATCAAATCCCTGTCCTATTCTGTACATATTATGCTAACGCTGGTCTCTAAAAGCTCCTATATCAAATGAAAGGGAAAATCTCAGTGTATTCTCAAGAGGATGATTTCTCTGGGTGGGAATCAGATACGAAAAATCAAGTGCAAACACATTCATTCTGAAACCTGCACCTGCCGTCAGGAACTTTCTGTTTCCCTTATTTTCATGTTCATAAAAATATCCTGCACGCAGAGCAAACTGATTATTGTACCAGTACTCAATCCCGGCAGCAATATTTATCTCCTGAAGCTCCTCCCTTAATCCTCCCGGAGCATCACCAAATGATGAAAAGATACCGCCAATTACCGATTTATCGGAACTGAAAAAATCACCGATAAAGTCATCTACACCATAAATGGTTGAATCTTTAGGCGGTGTTGGCACCAACAATTTATTCAATTCAACAGAAAATGAGAGTTTATTATACGAGTCAAGTTCAGTGGTATAAGCTGCACCCAGCTTCAATGTGGTGGGAATAAAATAGGATTCTGCATTTTCTGCATCTTCGGTATATGATATTTTTGCGCCTATATTCTGAATATTTATTCCGGCAGAAAAAATATTGTCTTTCCGGTTTGACCTGAACTGATTGTAATAATAAAATGCAACATCGGCTGCATATGAGTTGCCCGGCCTTGTTTCAACGCCTCCAACCAGCTGACCACCCGAAATATCCGAACGGATATACCGGATTGCAACCGAGCCGGAAAAAACTTCAGAAAGGACTCTTGAATACCCAAGGTCAATTGAAAACTCATTAGGTAAAATCTGCATCCCCTCTTCACCATATTCGTTTCTGGTAATCAACTGCCCCAAATCAAAATATCTTAATGAACCGCTAATCGCCTGTATATCATCCAGTTTTTTGTATCCAACCAGATATGCAAGATTCATATCATCGATGAGGGCACGCAGCCATGGGGAGTATGACAGACTGACTCCCATATCGCTTTCCATAAAAACATACTTTGCCGGATTCCAGTGTTGTGAAACCACATCGGGAGTGGTACCCACTCCCACATCGCCCATTCCGCCCGCCCTTGAATCAGGGGTAATGGAAAGGAACGGAACTGCGGTAGTGATGGTATTAGAACCAATCATACTGCCCTGTCCGAATGTTTTATTTCCAATAAAAACAGCGATTACAATGATTAAAAAGTAACGAAAAAATCTAATCATAATTTTTAAAAAATTGAGAGTTGCAAATATAAGAATTAACCTGAGCAACAATTAAACTAAAATGAGTAAACGATATT
>CAZXTX010000283.1:0-4179 GCA_964643695.1 uncultured Mariniphaga sp.
GGATATAACCAGCGAACGTCAAAGATGACTTCAGAATTGCCGATATTTGCTTGTCTGAAAATCCCGTTATAGTCTGGAAATAGTTCATAACGGTTCAGTGCAAACACATTTTCACATGCTTTTACCGTACCTGGATAATCATGATTTTGTAATAATACACGTGCCTTAAGTGTCAGTGCAGCTCCCTTGGTAGCCCTTCCGTCTTCTGCAGCTGAATATTTAGTTTCAAGGACAGGAACAGCTTCATCCAAGTCTTTAATAATTTGTGCCACTACTTCTTCATGCGTACTACGAGGTAAACTTCCATGTTCTTCCATATTAGGTGAGGTTAATACCAAGGGTACGCCGCCAAACATTGCATTTAGCGTCCAATAATAGTAAGCCCGTAAAAATTTGGCTTCTCCGATAATACGATTTTTCAGATTTTCGTCCATCTCAATGATGGGAACTTTATCGATTATACTATTACATCTGCCTATTCCTCTGTAGCATCCTCTCCAAGTGGAAACATTCATCCCCAATGTCGTTGACGTATGAGCACCACGTGCATAGATCGCTATTTCCCGGTTATTATCCTTATGATAGGAGTTTGGTGTCAAATTTTCATAATGGAAGATAGGTGCTTGATCTGAACCGAATAAGTCATCTTCATTTAATGCACGATAACAGGCATTGATAGCGTCTATCGCCTGACTTGATGTCTTCCAAAAAGAATCATCTGTATATGTATCAGTTGGATCCATATTTAGGAAATCACTACATGATATGAGGTACACACAAATGAAAATTATTGTTTGATATCTATTTATAATATTTATTTTCATGTCTGTATTTTTTTTAATAATTAAAAACTAACATTAATTCCACCGGTAATCATTTTCACGGAGGGATATTTATTTAAACTTTCAACTGTTACATTCTGCTCGGGATCAAAATCTTTTATGTTTGTGATTGTTAATAAATTTTGAGCATTCACAAAGAGTTTCAGTTTCTTGATTCCTGCTTTATTTAAAAAAGCCATATCAGGTACATCGTATGCCAATTGGATGTTTTTTAAACGAAGATAGGAGGCATCTTTCAGCCACATATCAGAGACCGCGAAATTTTCCTTGTATGTGCTGAAGGCAGTAAGACGTGGCAGTCGTGCATTTGTATTTTCGGGTGTCCATGCATCGGTTAACCATTCTTTCTGTAAGCCGGCACCATTGTTAAATGGCAGAATCAAATTACCGCCTAAGAATACGCTGATATTTTGTACACCCTGCCATTGGGTGGTCAATGAAAAGTTTTTATAACTTCCCCCAATATTGAAACCATAGGTATATTCAGGAAACGTATTACCTGCTATGTAACGATCATCGGCATCAATGCTTCCGTCTTTATTCCTATCCACATATTTAACATCACCCAATCCAACTCTGTGAGAATATTTTGCCGGAGTATTATCTAAATCAGCCTGAGTACGAAACAAACCATCGGTTTGAAGCACATACCATGAACCAATGGCTTCTCCCTCTTTGGTAATCCGGTTTCCTTCATAAAGGATTTCCCCTTTCATATCAATGACTTCATTTTTTATTTTGGTTAAAGTTCCACTTATTTGATAGGAAAAATCACCTATTTGTTTGTTATGTTGAAGTGTCACTTCAAAGCCTGTATTGTCAACAATTGCAACGTTGCTTATTGGTCCAGACAGTGCTCCCACTTGTGCCGGCAAGGTTACTGTTCTCAAAATACCGTCAGTTCGTTTACGAAAAATTTCAAACTCGCCTGTTAGTAAACCCCGGAAAAGTCCCCAATCCAAACCAAGATTGGTCATAGTAGTGGTTTCCCAACTGATTTTTGGGTCTTTCATACCTGTAGCAGCAGCGCCACTTTGATATGTGCCTCCAAAAGCATAACCCATATTTGCCAAAACTATAGAGTTGACATATTGAAAACGTCCAATTTCTTGCATTCCGATCTTTCCATAAGATACTCTGATTTTTAAGGCATCAAGCCAGTCAATATGTTCCATGAATGATTCTTCGGAGATTCTCCATCCTGCAGAAAAAGAAGGGAAAAATCCCCAACGATTATCTGCAGCAAAGCGTGAAGATCCATCATATCGTCCATTAACTTCAAACAGATATTTATCCTGATAAGCATATTGTATTCTTCCAAAATAAGAGAGTAAAGCATCTTCTACTGATGTTCCTCCTATAGAGTTCAAGACTGTACCTGCATTCATTTCCTGCAAATCGTTAGAAGGAAATTGCGTTTTGGATGTATTCAATTCATCGTAATAATATTTTTCTATACTGTTTCCTAACAGGGCAACTATTGCATGATCGCTATTGATAGTTTTTTGGTAGGTTAACAAATTCGTAAGCGTTTTTTTTGTGTCTTGATACCGATTATCCCACAATTGAGCAGTGGACCGCCAATTATATTCACGTGCTCCCGGTCCAACAGCATACTGATTCATTTTCGGATACCAGATTTTTGTTCTTGATTTACGTTCGGTTGCAGAAGCTCTTAAATCATACGTTAAGCCTTCCATTAATTTAAAATTAAAATTGAAGTTGAGCATTACTCTGTCAATAATTTGCCTACGTGAAAAATCTTCTGCTAAAATTTGCGGGTTTTCGAAAGCATTTTGGCTAGGGGTCACCGTTCGGTGGTATGGCCATGTACCATCGGGCAATCTTCCGATAGGCATTACAGGGGCCATGCGAAAAAGCCGGTTCATAGTATCACCAGTACCATAGGATAGATGGTCGATATCCATGCGGTTGGCAGAAACTCCTGCTTCTATACTGATGCGACTGTTTAGATTGGAGTTAAGACGAAAGTTTCCTGAATAACGTTTACTTCCACTACCTATAACTACCCCTTCTTGATCAAGATAACCGGTAGATACAGCAAAACGGGTTTTCTCGGTTCCCCCTGAAAAACGCAGATTATGTTCCTGAATAGATGCGTTACGGAAACAAACATCCATCCAGTTGGTATTGGGAGTCCATTGATTGGTAGGGCTATTACGATATTCATCAATTTCGGTTTGAAGATAAGGACCCGTTCTGCCTTCATTTTCCCATGCCGTGTTCCATGCTTCCATAAAATCAGCTGAATTGCTCACAGGATCCGGAAGAAAGGTTGCTTTCTGTACCCCGAAATAATTATTGTAATCAATCGAAGAACGTTCTTTACTTCCCATTTTTGTTGTTACCAAAATAATTCCATTGGCAGCACGAGAACCATAAATGGCAGTAGAAGCAGCATCTTTCAATATGCTGATAGTTTCTATATCGCTTGGATTAACATCACCTAAAGGATATTCAACGCCATCAACCAACACTAAAGGATCAAGCTTACTGGCACCACCAATAGAGCCTATTCCACGAATACGAATGGTAGCACCATCGGCACCTGGTTGTCCTCCTGCCTGGTTTACATATACCCCAGGTAATCCTTGTAACGCTTGTGAAGAATTTGTGATTGGACGATTATTCAATTTCTTACTATCTAATATGGTTACTGAACCTGTAAGATTAGCTCTTTTTTGGACTCCATACCCAATCGCTACAACTTCCTCCAATCCAATTGTTTCTTCCTCCATCACCACAGTAAAGGTTGTTCTTCCGGCAGTTTCAATTTCCTGTGTGCGCATTCCCACAAACGAAAATTGCAGTATTACAGCTCCGGTAGGAATAGACAGGGAGAAATTACCGTTTACATCAGTTACAGTTCCTGTTGTGGTTCCTTTTACCAGAATTGTTACTCCGGGTAAAGGCTGGCCGCTTGTGTCGGTCACTTTCCCGGAAACTTCTATTTGTTGTATCTGATTGTAAGTATTATCAGCATAGGAGTTTAGAGAATACAGGAAAATGACGCTCAGTAATAAGAAAGTAAGTAGTTTTATATTTGAAAAAACTGACTTACACATACTGCTTTCATAACGAAAACATAAAAGCTTGCATTTTTCTTTTTTCATACTTAAATTGATTTTAAATTTGATAATTAATATTTAAAAAGAGATGTATATCGTTTCAGGCAGGGCATAATAAAGCCTTAGAAAGATTTCTTGATACATGATTTAATAATTGATTTTATTATTGAATTTTGTTTAGTTCATATAAGCATCTGTTTTTGTTTGTGGTAAAAATAATAAATATCCAATAATCATTTGTATTGATT
>CAZXTX010000284.1:0-4157 GCA_964643695.1 uncultured Mariniphaga sp.
TACTGCCGGATGTCAGGTGTTTAAACATAATGTTTGGTAATACAGGCTTAAATCGCAATTCCGTAAACTACATTGCGTTTAAGCCCTTATTATTAGCGGTTCGGGCTTGTTTTAGTTTCGTTCGTATTCAAGTCCAATAAATTTGTCAGTGAATTTATTTATAAATTTGTCTATGTTATTTATTCCCCAATTTCTTGCAACGTAATAACCTTCTCCGTTGTATGTCAATTCGGGTTCATCGTTTGTTTTGTATTTTCTATATTTGATTTCTGTGTCTGTAAATTCACCTTGTTTCTTTAACAACAAGAAACTACAACTTTTATCCTCTTTTAGATACGAAATAATATTGTCGTCAATTAGGTTTTGAGCATTTAGCAACTTGATAGTTTCAAGCCCAATGTCCGACTTCTTGAAGTTTTTAGCAAAATACTGTCCATTATATTTGATGTTGAATGTGCTTCTGTCTTTGTCAGATGAAAGGCTGTCAAGTGCCTCACGAATACTATCTCTCGTATCTTTTTCTTGTTCAGGGTCTGAACTTATTGCGTAAAGTGCTGCTAAAATCAATTTTTGATTTTTGTTCCAAAAACTTGATAGTAGCTTTCTTTCTTCATTGCCTAATGCCATAATTAATTCTTGTTTATGTCCGTCAATCTCATCGTCAATAGACGGCTGACTTAGTGATTTTAAATATTCTGTAATTATATTTTTCGTCCGACTTTAAATGTTTTGATTTAATGCAGGTTCAATCAAATAATCAACTATTGATTGATAATTGATTTGAATAAACTCTTTACAATTACATTCTGGTTCTTCTAATTCTATTAGTTCAAGTGTTGAAATTGGTGTCAGGTAAACGTAAATTACTATTTCATTTTCTTTCAACAATGAGTTAAAATGTCTGAAATAATTGTTTGTTTGGTCTTTAGTTTCCTTACTCTCTACCTTGTTTTCTATGATTAGTTTTAGGTTTCGTTGTTTGCTGGCAATGAGTAGTGTTAATTCAACGTAGATGTCCAATCTTCCAACATTGTTTATAGCTTTCTCTCGTTCTACATACACGCGTTCAATTTCGTAATCTTCTGTTACGAATGAATTGTATATATCTGTATTGTTTTTAAGTTTATCGTTGCTAAACTTCAATACAATGTCTAAAAATTTTCTGATAGAAAAGTCGCCAAGATTATGGCTTTCGTTGTTATTAAGCAACCAAGCTATAAAACCGCTATGACTGTTTTCTCGTCTGCTAATTTCTAAAATTTCAGAGAAAGATTTTGAGTAATAAAAACTTTCTAACTTTTGGAAGTCAGGGTCGTTTTTAAACTTAATGATTTCGTCTCTTATTTTGTCTATTGTAAAATCTTCCATTTGTTGTTGGTGTGTGTCGTTGTAGCCTGATCGCTAACGATTAATATACGCACTCCAAATATATAACATTCGTATATATTTACCATATAACATTCGTATATGCAAACGGAAATAACTCCAATAACTAACATGTATCTTGCAGAAATAGAGCTAATTGAATGAAAAATTATTTAAGATAAATATTTGCGTATACGAATGTTTTGTTACATTTTTATTTAATCGGTTTTATATTGAAAAACTTATCTGTTTAATTGTTAATCCGTTAGGTAATTTATGGTATTAAAAGATCAGTTTATCATAGTTTTTGATTATTAAATCGGCAAGGCTCTGGTCCTGTGATTCGGAGCCGGGGCCGGCATAGCCGATGCAGAACATTCCGGCGGCCTTGGCTGCTTTAATTCCGTTGGCTGAGTCTTCAATCACAATACATTTTTCGGGAGAAACACCTGCTTTTTCGGCTGTCAGCAGAAAAATGTCAGGTGCCGGTTTTCCTGCTTTCACCATTCCGCTGTGTACTATCGTTTCAAAATATTTTTCAAGTCCTGTTCTGTCTAAAATTATCTTTATCAGTTCGGGTATTGATGAAGTTGCAAGTGCAATTGGAATATTCCTATCCTTCAGTTTTTTGATTAAATCTTCCACCCCTGGCATTGCTTCAAGGTTTGCAACCTTGTCAAAAAACTCTACATATCGTTTGTTGGTTTCGCTAATCAGCTCATTTACAGGTTGAGTCAGATTATATGCTTTTTTAATTCTTTCCCACATCATGGTTGTTGCAATTCCCTGAAAAGTGAGATGTTCTTCGGGTGTGATATCAAGGCCGTATCCTTCGAAAGTTTCCTTTTCTATTTGTACATAATAAGGTTCGGAGTTGACTATTACACCGTCCATATCAAAAATAACCGCTTCAAAATCGGGAAGATTGCTTTTTGTTTCAGAATTTTTAATCATGTTCTTTTTCGTCATTTCTATTTTCAAGTTGTGTTACACCGCCCGAAACGATAAATTTCATCACTTCGGAAGGCGGCAACTCAATATAATATATTCTTTTTTTTGGAATGAGGTATAATTCGCCCGAAAAGTTGTAGGAATGCGGAAAATAGACTGCCGAAAGAGTTTCGTCACCAATTTCGTTCATCGTCTCTTTTGTTACAAAACCAAGTTTCCACAAATTGTTTTCGGCATTAAAAAGTACTTTTACGGGCACGCTGAACTTTTTCTCTTTTCCCATAAAAGCTGAAAACAGGTCATTTATTGAAGAATAGAGCAGGTTTAAAACCGGAATTTTTTTAATAAGCCGGTCAACTGTTTTTTTCATCGGCCTGATTAAGGCGGTTTGCCCGAGAAATCCGAGAAGGGTAAGTGACACAAACATGAATAGAATTCCCAGGCCCGGCAGATTGAATCCCAGAACTGGCAAAAGTTTGCTGTTGAGCCATCCGTCAATTGTAACAAACAGTGAATAAAGAATATAGATTACTATAACTACCGGAGCAACTAATAATATTCCCTGTAAAAAGTACTGAAAAATTCTTTTTGCCATTTTTGAGAATTAATTTTTAAACGAAATATAGTCGGCTGTAAGTTCTTCAAGAAGGGTTTTGCCGAGTTTAACCGTATCTTCCTGTTCGCTTTCCATAAAGATTTTTGCCAAAGCGACAGATTGTTTGTTAAGTATTTCCGACCGTGTGCCAAGTGCAATCACTGTACGGTAAACGGCAGAGTTGAGCCGCGGGTCTCTTCCCACAATGGCAAGTTCTTCAAAAAAAGGTTCAAACATTTCGTCAATTGCATTTTTTTGGGTTATTGCCAGTCGTCCCATAAGGTGAACTCCGGTAAACCTGACAATATGCTTTTTGCCCCTGCACCATTCAATGGCTTTTACAAATGCATATTTGGTTCTCACCCACAGGTTTGCCGATGCCTGCTCTGCAATTTCACGGTTTTTAAAACTTTTGGTCCAGAAATCCATCTGCTCTTCGGTAACTTTTTCGGGTTCATCGAGCAACGTTGCCAGAATCATGGTTTCGCGCCACTGTTTGTTCCAGAGTTTCAGTGCAAGCAGGTGCCCGGGTTTGTACATTCTGGCAATTTCGCGCAATTCAACTATTGACACGCCCCAGTTTCTGCCGTATTCAATTCCCTGACTTTTCATTGATGCTGAAATTTCGCCGCTTTTACGCATTTTTATATGTTGCAGTAACTCTTGAAAATCTTTTTCAGATTCGGGACTGTCAAGTATGTAGCTTAAATTCATATTTTAATTATTTTCAAGTGTATTTGCTCATCGTTTTATAATAAAACTGTTTTTACAAAAATAGAAATTAAATTCAGTTGGTTTGTCCGGTATGTTATACGAATTGTATTTACAAAATAGTCTAAACTGTTCTGTAAATTTACAATAGATATTACAGTTCAATTTTCTATTTTTACCCTTTTGTTTATCACAGGTAATAATGCAAAAAATACGGCAGGCAATTAGAAACCTCACTAAAAGTGAGTTTTACAGTGATATTTTCCGGCTCTTTTCCGGAATGTTTCTGGCAAGGTTGTTCCCTGCACTTTTTGCGCTGATAATTGTAAGAATATACACCCCTGAAAATTTTGGGCTTTTTGTATTGTACCTGACAATTTCTTCGGTAATTTCAATTATTGCAACCGGAAAATATGAAAATGCCATTATTCTTGCCGGCTCCGAAGATGAAAGGAAACATATTTTCATGCTTTCGCAAAAAATAAATATTGCAGTTAACATTATTGCATTGGTTCTGACATTCGGTTATGTTTTG
>CAZXTX010000285.1:0-4146 GCA_964643695.1 uncultured Mariniphaga sp.
TTAGTTATCCTTTTTATAAACCTTCACATAATCAACAAATAATGTGTCAGGTGCAGATGCTTTTTTTATACCTTCCAGAGTGGCGGGAATTTCCATGCTTAATATCATATATTCGTCAACATGTGAAAGCCCTTCGGTAACTTCGTGGAACTTTAATCCGTCAATGTAAAAAGCATATTTTTCAGGAGTCCATTCTAATCCGAAAGTGTGAAAACCTTCACCCAGTCCTTCGAGTGTGCTTACCCTTGCACCGCTTGATTTTTGATTTGGCCCGTATGCCCAGTGAATGCAGTGGGTCATTTGATTATGGTCAGGTGAATAGTTTCTGAAATATTCAAAAATATCAATTTCCGCACCATAAACAGCAGGGTCTTCACCTGAGGAAATACCGGGTGACTGTATCCAGAATGCAGCCCACGGGCCAATGCTTTTTTGCATTTTTGCCCTGCATTCAAAATATCCGTAATGAGTAAGGTAAGTGTTCTGAGTGCCAACAGCCCCTGCCATTATGCTGTCTTTTCTTATGTCATACATTAACAGCAGGTTGCCGTCTTTTACATCTACCATCTTGGGATCATTGTAACCAATCCGGCGTGGCCCCATACCCCTGAGATTCCATTTTTCAGTATCCAGTTCGGTACCGTCAAAATTGTCTTCCCAAACCAGTTTGTAATTATGGTTAAGAGGATTGAAAACTTCCTGAGATATTGCCGAATTAAACGGTGCGGCTGATTTTTTGGAGGTGTCATCCTTTTGCATGCGTTTGTTATCCGAACATGATAAAACATATATGCCAATTACGATAGTTACAATAATAAAAAAAGGTTTTTTTAATGCTTTCATAGAATTTGTTTTTTTGTAAAGATATGTGGATGTTTTTTGATTGATATTTATTTAACTGCTTTTTTGTCACGTAACCATATTACTTCACCGGGTTGTGGTTCCTTACCCTGTTTCATGAAATTTCTTCGGTATAACGGTTTTAGTTTTATTCCATAAATCTGAGAAATGAAATGCATCGTTTCTCCTTCGGAAACGGTATGAAAGTTATAGTTTTTAGCAGCTTTTTTATGTTTTGCCTCGGTATAAACCACCTCATTGGGCTGAGGCCTGTACCCGGCAGGTAAATCGTTGAATTTATAGAGTTCCCATGCTTCTTTGCCTATTGATTGAGCTAAAATTTCGTAGGTATCTCCTTCTAATGCAACTATAGCTTTTAAATTGTTGACTTTTATTGTTTTTCGGCCCAGGAACGGATTAATTGTAACTTTTTCAGACATTCCGTTGCTTATATAGGTGTTGCTGTTTGATGTGATTGCCCTCGGGCTGATAGTTACCTTTTGATCCAACAGGTACAGCTTTTCTTCTTCAATAATTGTAACCAGCGATTTTTCATAATGCCTGGCAGTTGCATAGCCTGCATCCTTCAGCCCTTTTGCCCAGCCTTTATAATCTCTGGGTGAGAGTTTGAAAAGGAAAGCATAACGCTGATTTCCCATCAGGAAATTTGTATGGTCAATATATGATTCTTCTACCGAATTGTATGCCCTGAAACATTCATTTCTTTCATCATCATCGTAAAAAACACGTTTGCCTTTCCATCCCGTTTTACATTTTATACCGAAATGGTTGTTCGATTTTCGTGAGAGTTCGCTGTTGCCGTTTCCTGATTCCAGCACTGCCTGTGCCATTTTAATACTTGCCGGAATACCGCTTCTTCCCATCTCTTCGATGGCAAGCAGCTGGTAGCGTTGAATATATTGCTGACGGGTCATTTGCGCCCTAAGGGTAAAACTAAAAAACAGAATAAAAAATATTGTAAAAATCTGCTTCATTATATAATGTCTATCTGATTTTTGGAAGCTAAAATATACTCTTACTTCTGCATTGAACTGTAAAAGGTTTTTTTTTATGAACAAAATAACGTGAATATCATTGAGTGAACGTTTTTTACAGGCATTTTAACCGTAATATTTAATAAAATTGTACTTTTAAGTAAAAACAATGAAATGAAAACGAAAGAATTAAGGGTAATAGTATATGAATTTTCATCATTAAGTGAATTGCCGGAATCTGATCAAAGGCTTGTCCTTGCAGCACGTGAGGCTTCAAAACGTGCATATGCGCCATATTCCGGATTTAACGTGGGAGCTGCGGTATATCTTGAAAATAATGAGATTATTATGGGAAATAATCAGGAAAATGCAGCTTCACCAACCGGATTGTGTGCCGAGCGGGTTGCACTTTTTTATGCCAATGCCACATACCCTGATACTCCGGTTAAAGTATTGGCAGTTACTGCAAATAATGCCGGGGGTTTGGTTACCGAGCCTGTAAAACCATGTGGTTCGTGCAGGCAGGCACTGATTGAAACAGAATCAAGGTTTAAACATCAGGTTCGGATTATTCTGGATGGTAAACAAAAAATTCAGGTTTTTGAAGGTGTTAATAATCTTCTTCCTTTTGCTTTTAAACCGGAATCACTGGGCTAAACTGATTTTCGCGAAAAAGCTTTATGAATTTATCCCAGACCGGGTCTTTGGGCGGATCTGCAATAATGGTTAAAAGTGTTTTTTTTACCGGATGAATAAACTCAAGTTTACGGGCATGCAAATGAATTCCCCTGTCATCGTTGGCACGAGGGAAACCGTATTTTAAATCACCTTTTATGTGAAGGTTAATTTTCTCCAACTGAACTCTTATCTGATGGTGTCTTCCTGTAAATAAATCAATTTCGAGTAAATGGTACCGTTCAATACTTGCCACATGACGATAGGTCAGCCGCGCATATTTGCTTCCGGGTACAGGTTCTTCATAAGCGTAGCTTTTGTTCTGATCCTGTCTTTTTTTCAGATAGTGCTCCAGCGTGTCAGTATGATGTGCCGGCCTGTTGTCAACAACAGCCCAATAGGTTTTGTTTATCTCGTTTCTTTTTGAGAACAATATGTTCATCCGCTCGAGGGCCTTGCTCGTTTTGGTCAGTATAACTATTCCGCTTGTCGGGCGGTCGAGCCGGTGGGGTAGTCCTACAAAAACATTTCCGGGTTTATTGTATTTTACTTTAAGGTAATCTTTAATTTCATCCACAATAGTGCGTTCATTGGTAATGTCTGACTGTACCAGTTCGCCACAGGCTTTATTAACCGCAATAATGTGATTGTCCTCGTAAAGTATTTCCACCTTATAATAAAAATAATAATTTTTGAGAAACTTAATATTGTTCTTTTTTGCTGGGGAAGTCTTTTGATTTTACATCCTGAATATAATTTTTTACAGCACCTTTAATTTCAACGGCAAGATTATGATATCTGCGAAGGAAGCGTGGTGAAAACTGCTGTGTAATTCCAAGCATGTCGTGAATAACCAGTACCTGTCCGTCAACTCCGCCTCCGGCACCAATTCCTATTATAGGTATTTTTAACTCTTTTGCCACTGTTTCTCCAAGGTTTGCAGGAATTTTCTCAAGAACAATTGAAAAACAGCCGGCTTCTTCCAAAAGCTTTGCATCTGAAAGTAATTTTTCTGCTTCGGCCTCCTCTTTTGCCCTTACTGTGTAAGTTCCGTATTTGTGTATAGATTGCGGCATAAGTCCGAGATGCCCCATAACCGGTATTCCTGCAGAAAGAATGCGGTGAATCGAATCAATTACCTCGGCACCGCCTTCCAGTTTTACAGCATCGGCAGCTGTTTCTTTCATTATACGAATTGCCGATTTAAGAGCTTTCGTGGAATTTCCCTGATATGTGCCGAATGGTAAATCAACAACAACCAAAGCTCTTTTTACTGCACGCACAACAGATGCACCATGGTAAATCATCTGGCTGAGAGTTATCGGGATAGTTGTTTCATGACCGGCCATCACATTGGATGCCGAGTCGCCAACTAATATGACATCAATACCGGCTTCGTCAACCAGACCGGCAATACTGTAATCATATGCGGTGAGCATACTGATTTTTTCATCGCGCAGTTTCATTTCAGACAGACGGTGGGTTGTTACTTTTCTAATTTCGTTATGTACTGACATGTTATTATTTCTTTTGTTTCTGCAAAAATAGACAAAGGTTTTGCCATCACAAAACAGGTTTGCTTATATGACAACTCATTTATAATAATGATTGGAAAAATATAATAGACCAATTATCG
>CAZXTX010000286.1:0-1145 GCA_964643695.1 uncultured Mariniphaga sp.
ACTGTTTTGTAAATTTACAATCGTTAATGCCGATGGTTAAAATATTTAGAACAACTGAGCAGAGCAATAATTGGTCTATTATATTTTTCCAATCGGTATTAGCCCGGATTTCATTTGTTACCACTAACGGATAAATTTATAAAAACGTATACAATATTTTATCAGTTATATGCCTTAATACCTTTTTTATTAATTTTTTTAATATAATAAATATCAGCGAGAAATAATAAATCTCTTTGAAACTTTTGAGTTTTTACTTGTAATAATCACAGCATGATAAATACCGGGCGGAAGTGAACCGATGTCTATCCTGTTTATTCCGGTAAATATCTGCCGTGATAAAAGTATTTTGCCTGCTGCATCAACTATATGAAGGTTGTTTTTAGCATCATATTCTGAAGAAACAGATACATTTATATAAGTATTAGCAGGTATTGGATATAACATGAAATCTTCAAAAGCTTCTTTATCCAGATTAATTTCTTCTTCTCCGGCTTCCGAATCAATAGTCAGGCTTTTTAAAGAACCTTTTTCAATATATGAACAATAAACAGAATATCTGATATTACCAATATTGGAACTGCCAAACGATTGGGGCATCCCGGAATTCCATGTTTGGGATGATTCGGCACGTGTTCCGCCCCCTTCTGTGTACCTAACTCCCGGATTATTTTCAAAAACCCATGCCAGCCACACCCTGTTACCGGCTGATACTTCAACTTTACCGTTCAGATTAACCGTCTGCCAGCCGGCTGTTGATTTTATCCCGGTTATCAGACTAACACCCATCAGGCTGCCCGGATTACCATTATTGTCAGTATAAACTGCAACTAACATATTTCCGGAACCACCGTTATGATAAACTGATATACTGGTTATTTCAGCATTATTGCTGAAATTTACAGGAATTGCGCGACGGTTACCTTTTACGCTTGGTTGGTTATAAACTTCTGTATTACCCGCAATTCCTTCTATAGAGCTGCCTGCCCTAAAATATGAACAGTAAACTGAATATTTGAAATTGCCGATATTAGAGCTGCCAAACGATTGGGGCATTCCTGAATTCCATGTTTGGGATGATTCGGCACGTATTCCGCCCCCTTCTGAGTACCGTACGCCCGGGCTGTTTTCAAAAACCCATGCCA
>CAZXTX010000286.1:1245-4127 GCA_964643695.1 uncultured Mariniphaga sp.
GATACCGCAACATTGGCATTCAGATTTACAGCCTGCCAGCCTGAGGATGAGTTTATTCTTGTTTGCGAACTGACACCCAGTATACTGCCCGGATTACCATTGTTATCAGAATAAACTGCAACAAGCATATTTCCGTTTCCTCCATTATGATAGACAGAAATGCTCGTTATTTCAGCGTCATTACTAAAATCTACAGGAATTGCACGGCGATTGCCTTTTATGCTTATTTGATTGTAAACTTCTGTATTGCCTAATATTCCATCATAAGTTTCTCCCGGTTCGGTTCCTGTATCTTCTTTTCTTTCAGTATATGAACAGTAAACTGAATATTTGAAATTTCCGATATTAGAGCTGCCAAATGACTGTGGCATTCCTGAACTCCATGTTTGGGATGATTCGGCACGAATTCCGCCCCCTTCTGAGTACCGTACGCCCGGGCTGTTTTCAAAAACCCATGCCAGCCATACCTTGTCACCGGCTGATACCGCAACATTGGCATTCAGATTTACAGCCTGCCAGCCTGAGGATGAGTTTACTCTTGTTTGTGAACTGACACCAATCAAGCTGCCCGGATTACCGTTATTGTCAGCATAGACTGCTACAAGCATGTTTCCTGTGCCGCCGTTATGATAGACAGAAATGCTTGTTATTTCAGCGTCATTGCTGAAATCTACAGGAATTGCACGGCGGTTGCCTTTTATGCTTGTTTGATTGTAAGCTTGCGTGTTACCAACTGTGCCGGGTTGCGTATTGCCGGGTAAATTTATATCCACAGTTCTTGAAACAGAATTTGAAATATTGCCGGAGCCGTCTTTAGCCCAGGCATAAACTGTTTTTAAACCATCTGAAGAGAAAGTATATGAAACAGGTGCATTTGTCATCCATCCGGAATTATTGGCTCCGGGAACCGCAGATGATTCGGTTATCATGTATCCGGTAACACCGGTATTATCTGTTGCGGTGAAAGTTGTTACCGGAACCGTGAGTGACTGGGTAGTTGAAGGAATAACAAAAGAGGTTACAACAGGAGGTGTAATGTCACTGACAAAATCAGTCTGAATCAAAATTCTGGAAGTAAAAGGATCTAATGTAAGCGAGCCCGAAATCTGATTCCCGTAAACATCTTTGTAAACCCGGCCACCCAGATTAAATGTTTTGTTTTGTTTGGTGTTATTATAAAACAGTTCCTCTTTTTCTCCCGACTTCATACTTGCACCATAGAAAGCTCCGTGTGAATCATGGCCTGATTTCTGCCATTCCTCGAAACTTGAATGCTGAACAAAAACTCTTGTTTTTTCATAAGGAGCAACATAAATATTGTAATCAAAATTATGATTTGCCTCGTAACGCTGGTCAACAAATCTTTGATTGGTTTCACCCAGGAATACCAATCGCCCCTTTCGTTGAGTTTTAAACATAAAATTTCCAATTATATTACATGGCTCTTTCATACCTCCTGAATTAACATCAATTAAACAATCAAATAAATTGTTATTTTGATATAAATTTCTGCCTCCCCCATTAAGATTAAAACCTCCGGTTGATTTTGCAATTAAATTGTTTTCAACAGTAACATCATGAATACCACCATCTAAATATATTCCGTAAGCCATAAGGTACGATGCGGTAGAACCTTCTGTACTACCATTAGTATTTAGAATTATATTCTCTTTTATTACTGTACCTGCAATGCCTGCTAAATCATAATTGCCATTGTATGAATATATTGCGCCTCCATCATTCGATTCTGCCATGGCATTGTCAATAAAGTTCCGGTAAATAGTACATTTACCGCTATTGAAATATATACCATTAAAAGCGCAATTTGATACATTGTTATAAGATATTGTGGCTTTTCCCGATAATATGGTAATTCCTGCACTGCGACGGGGCATATTTCTTATTCCGATATTTTTCAATAATCCTATATCACGTATGTTGTTTTCAGTAATTGAATAATTATCACCATAATTTATTAAGATGCCACTCTCGTAAACATTTGATATTGAATTTTCTGTGATAGTGAGATTTGTACCGGCCAAGGCAGTGATGATACCAGAACCCTGACAATATGCAATGGTATTATTTTTAATTATGATATTATTTGAATTAGACATATAAATACCATTTACTTTGTGATGAATAATCTCTAAGTCCTGAATTGTAATATAATTGTATGAATTTGAAAATGAAATTCCGTTTTCATAAACTGAACCTCTTATCACATAATTGTCAGGTGAATCACTGTTTGGCATCCATGCATAAACTGTTTTGGTTGAACTGTCAAAATGCCATTCTCCAGGTTGGGTTAAAAACTCCAATTTATCAGCCAGAAAAAAACCTTTTCCAACTCCCAGACCTCTGTTTAGTGCTGAATTAATTGTAATTGTTTGTCCGTTTGATGCTGTTACTGTTCTGTATTCAATAGAATACAAACTGGTTTTGCCAACCCACTTTGCTCCTTTGTAATTTATGCTGCTGTTTAGTTCTGAAGCAGTAAACTGTGTAGTACTATTTACTGTTGTAATCGGTATAAAACCTGATTTAGGGAAGCGGGCCAATATAGCCCGTTCGTTATCAAAAAATAGTTGTTCAATATCATAATTTAATATTTTTTTATAAATATTTCCGGAATGTTTTGTCCATCCGGAAATAATCTCCGAACCATAAATTTTAGGTTTTTCACCTGACCCGTAAGCTCCGTATGTTATAGGATTTGAAGCAGTTCCGGAAGCGTTTACTGTTATTGTGCCGGTCCAGGTGTCACCGCGTTTAAAAAGAATCTGATCTCCTGCCCTGAAAGTAGAACTGTTTACCTTAGTAAGACTTCGCCAGGCAGAATTTTCACTGGTTCCGGTGTTATTATCATTCCCGGAAGTTGC
>CAZXTX010000287.1:0-4075 GCA_964643695.1 uncultured Mariniphaga sp.
GAATTACCGCCGTTTAATACTCAATATAGAGATACACTTGAAACAAGGTCTTATACAAGATATAATATTCGTTTTACAGTTGCTCACAACGAGGATGTAACAGCATATTTGTATATTCCCAAAGCAGACAAAAAAGCTAAATTCCCTGCTGTTATTGCATGTCAGCCTACCGGAGATGCAGGAAAAAAGATTGTTGATGATCAGGGGCCAAATCCGAACAGAGGATACGGCAAAGAGCTGGCCGAAAGAGGGTATGTTGTTTTGGCACCTGACTATCCTTCATTTGGTGATCAGAAAAATTACGATTTTGAAAATGACCGTTACGAGTCCGGGGTAATGAAAGGTATATTTGATAATGTTCGCGGTGTTGATTTTCTTCAGGCCAGGGCAGATGTTGACCCGGAGCGAATTGGTATTATAGGTCATTCGCTTGGCGGGCATACAGCCATGTATGCTGCTGCTTTTGATACCAGAATAAAAGTAGTTGTAACAAGCTGCGGATGGACTTTAAGAAGGTATTACAACAATTACAATGAGGCAATGCGTGAAAAGTTCGGCAGCAGGCTTTGGGGCTCCGCACAGCCCAGATATAGTCCTTTGGCACTGACTAAATACAATCTGGAACTGGAAAGAATGCCTTTCGATTTTGACCAGCTTATTGCAGTAATTGCTCCCCGGCCATTTTTCTCAAACTCTCCCATTCACGATTCAAATTTCAATGTGGAGGGTGTGAGAGTTGGAATTGCTAATGCATCAGGAGTATATCATTTTTTAAATGCCGGTGAACATTTACAGGTCAGGTATCCTGTTGCGGGTCACGATTTTCCTCCGTTGGTGCGGTATGAATCTTATGAGTTTTTGGATTATTATTTGAAATAATTATTCCTTAAAAAATAAAATTGCGGTCAAATGAAAAATATATTTTTTATATCGCTTATCCCATTATTTATATTGTTTGGTAAACAATATACAAATGCATCTGACGGATGGAAAGCAGGAGTTGCAAGTGTAAAAATAACTCCCGGTGAATCAATATGGATGGCCGGTTATGCTGCACGTAATCGTCCTTCAGAAGGAGTACTTGCAGACATTTGGGCAAAAGCACTGGCACTTGAAGACGGTGAAGGAAACAAGGCAGTTCTGATAACCATGGATTTAATTGCAATGCGGGGAGATTACATGGCCAACCGTATTCGGGAAAGACTGAAAACAAACTATGGCTTGTCCGGCCCTCAGATTATATTAAGTTGCTCTCATACCCACACAGGGCCGGAAGTAATGCGTGACCCTGCCGATGAACTTTATGAAGAAAACCTGACAGGACAACATTCACCGGAGCAAAGAGAGAAAATCAGAAACTATTCAGTAAATCTGGAAGATAAGATTGTTGAGCTGGTTGGAAGTGCATTAGAATCTTCGGAACCTGTCCGGCTGTTTTCGGGGCAGGGCATTGCACGTTTTGCCGTAAACAGGCGTTTATACCGGAGCAAAAACACAGTAAATGAACTTTCATCGGCACTGGAAGGCCCGGTGGATCATTCCGTACCTGTAATTAAAGTTCAAAAAAATACGGGAGAAATTATGGCGGTAGTTTTTGGGTATGCCTGTCATAATACAACGCTTGGAATTTATGAAATATCAGGCGATTATGCCGGTTTTGCACAAACAAAGCTTGAGAATATCTATCCCGGTGCAACAGCCTTGTTTTTTGCCGGAGCGGGAGCTGACCAAAATCCGTTGCCCCGAGGAATAGTATCTTATGCAAAGCAATATGGTAAAGAACTTTCTGCTGCAGTTGAAGCCGTATTAAGTGAACCGATGAAGGAATTGTCACCCGAATTAAAATATTCATGGTCAGAAACAGAACTTGGCTATGCAAACCCGACACCAACAGAAGAAGAACTGGTTAAAATGATTGAAGAGAAGACAGAACCTGATTATCTTCTTTACCATGCCAAAGTCTATCTGCAGAAACTCAGACAAGGGAAAATCCTGCCGGAAACATATTCTTATCCTGTTCAGTTCTGGAGAATTGGCGAACAGAATATGGTAATTTTAGGAAGTGAGGTTGTGATGGATTATGCGGTAAGGCTAAAACAACTTTTTGGGAAAGACCTTTTTGTAATGGCTTATGCAAATGAGATAATTGGTTATATACCGTCGGCAAGAATTTTGGGTGAAGGAGATTATGAAGGAACGAGGTCCTATATTTTTACTACTCCTTGGGCAGCTGATATTGAAGAGAAAATTATTGATGAAGTGATAAAAGTTGCTGAAAAAACAGGGGTGAAAGTATCTGAATAGCAAATAAAATTATCATAATACTATCTTGCTTGCAAGCTAAAGTTTAACTGGTTATTGAAACGTTTAAAATGCGCCGAAGAAATTTTTTAACTCTTATTTCAGCCGGAAGCGGTGGAATTTTAATGGCAGGTTCATCCTGTGCCGGTTCTGAAAAGAGTACTTTTTATAACAAGAACAATAAATTTGCACAGGAGCTGTCGGCTGATGTGGTTATTGCCGGCGGTGGTCTGGGCGGGTGTGCAGCTGCGCTGGCATGCTGCCGCAACGGATTGTCGGTTATTATGACCGAAGAAACCGACTGGATTGGCGGACAGCTTTCACAGCAGGGTGTTCCGCCCGATGAGCATCCGTGGATTGAAACACACGGAGCTCCCAAATCATACCGCGAATTCAGAAACCGTGTCAGAGAATATTACCGGAGAAACTATCCGTTAACGGAAAATGCCCGGAACAGGGAGAATTTGAATCCCGGTGACGGTTCGGTTTCCCGGTTGTGTCATGAACCGCGCGTTGCAGTGGCAGTTCTGACAGAAATGCTGCAACCGTATAAGAGCAGCGGAAAGTTGAAAATACTGCCGGAATATAAAATTGAAAAAGCTGATGTTTCAAATGACAGAGTGAGAGCGGTTAAAGCAGTAAACAAAAAGATTGATCATCATGTGGTTTTAAATGCTTCCTGTTTTATTGATGCGACCGAATGCGGCGACCTTTTGCCTTTAACCGGAACAGAATATGTTACCGGTACAGAATCAAAAAAGGAAACCGGGGAACTGCATGCTCCTGAAACCGGAAATTCTCAGAACAATCAGGCATTTACAATGTGTTTTGCAATGGATTATCAGTCAGGAGTCAATAACATAATTGACCGCCCGTCAGATTATGATTTCTGGAGTTTGTATGTACCGGATTTAACACCGCCATGGAGCGGGAAACTGCTTGATCTGAGTTATTCGGATCCGCGAACCCTTAGGCCAAAAGAACTGGGTTTTCACCCGCTTGGTGAAAGTACCGGCAATAAACTTAATCTGTGGAATTACAGACGGATTATCAATAAAAACAACTTTGAAAATGGGTTATATGACGGTGATATTACAATAGTTAACTGGCCTCAGAACGATTATTTTCCGGGTAATATTATTGATGTTGATGAAGAAGAATTTGAAAGACATATCGAGGCTTCCAAACAGTTGAGCTTATCCCTTTTTTACTGGCTTCAGACTGAAGCACCGCGACCTGACGGCGGAACAGGCTGGCAGGGATTAAGACTGAGGGGCGATGTTATGGGGACTTCAGACGGAATGGCAAAATATCCTTATATACGCGAATCCAGAAGAATAAAAGCGAAATTTACAGTTCTGGAGGAGCACGTGGGAGCAGAGAACAGAAAGCTTGTTGCAGGAGAAGAGGCAGGTAAAAAAGCAGCTGAGTTTTATGACAGTGTGGGGGTGGGGTATTACCATATTGACCTTCATCCGAGCAGCGGAGGCGATAATTATATCGATTTTGGTTCACTGCCGTTTCAAATCCCCTTAGGTGCACTTTTGCCTGTAAGAATGAGCAATTTGCTCCCTGCAAACAAAAATATCGGAACAACGCATATTACCAATGGCTGTTACCGTCTTCATCCGGTGGAATGGAGTATAGGTGAAGCGGTGGGATGCCTTATTGCATTTTCCTTTAATAAAAAAGTTTTGCCTGCAGAAGTAAGAGAAAAAGAAAATCTGCTTGCCGAATTTCAGGACTGGATTATAAAACAGGGAATTGAAACCCG
>CAZXTX010000288.1:0-4072 GCA_964643695.1 uncultured Mariniphaga sp.
GAAGTAACAGATTCAGGATTTACAACTGCAAAATGTGCACTCAACTGGGCAATAAAAGCCTGATAATCCGATACTCCTTCGGGTTTAAAAGCAGTTCCGACAACACAGTTACCTGTTATCGCCTCATACCAGGTACATGCAGCAGTATATCTCCCGAAAGTGGTTTCAAGGTGGTATCCGTCCCGGCAAAAAGTGTCTCCCAGACTGCTTGTCCGTCCGTTTTGAATAGCCGTGCCGGAAGGTATAAGCAGCGGAATATCCAGTTCATCAACTACTTTATGTGCCGTTGCAACAATTGATTCGTACATTTTCATCTGACAGTTGTCGTACTTCTTAAAACCGGAATGATCGGAGTCATGAGAATAGGACCATATCATATGAAAAGCAAACTGAAAATCTGAATTACCGGAAATATTCTTTACATAATCTTTTAAAGATGAGATATAAGGATAAAACGACTCGTAAATTCCGGAATTGTGACTCACCTGCTGTAAACTGATATAATCCCATTTTTCATCTTTAATTGCCTCTGCAAGTGTCGAATTTTTAATTACAATCTCTTCTCCCTTTACTATTTTTTTGTAGGCGTAGGCAGGTGCATCATTTATCGCATTGTTATAATGCAATTCCAGAGAGGCCCCTCCAATGTACATATTCCCGATAGTAAGTGTGTCGCCGTTTGCGATACCTATTTCATAAAAATACTGTTCAATGGCATCAACTGAAAAACTATTCCCGATAGCTAAGATTTTTATCTCTTTTGAAAAAAGATTGAAATTAGATACTAAAACTATCAATAATGCAATAATTACACTTGAGCATTTCTTTTTCATTCTATTCAAGTTATTTATCATTAAAATATAATACATAATCCGTCCGGAAAATTCAGGATAGGTTATTTTTAAAGAATCAAATACTATTACAAAATCTTTTACCGGTACTTCAAAACATATTGAAATACCATCCTGACATCATACCCGGATTTATCTGAGTTTATCAATATTATTATGAACCTTGTCAACAGCGTTGATAATGTCATCCATATCGGATCTTGATCCTAACATAAGTCCGCCATGCCATATCCAGAGTGACGAATCATATGTATTAATCAGCTTTGGACAATGACTTTTCTGCTTGTACTTTTCAAAATCCAGTTCATCTGCCGTGTAAAACTTCCTGTAAAATTCAGAATCAAAAACCTCCTTCAGCATTGGCTGGGAATAGAGCGGATCGTTCGGATAGCCCGTTCCCATGGGAATTCCTTCTGCATTGATTGCCTTAATAAAATCTGCACGTGGCAGTCCTTTCATTTTATCCTGATTATAAACCATTGCATAAATATAGTAGGAAGCCGAAGTTGCTCCTTCATGCAATTTTACAGGTGTTACACCCGGATAAGCAGCAAGTTTTTCATTCAGGTATGCTCCGTTTTCATTCCTTATTTTATGCTGTTCTTCCAGATTCTCCATTTGCAGCAATCCTATAATTGCCTGATACTCGGCCATACGAATCTTATTTGCAAGAATAAGTGCTGTAATAGAGCTGATTTGACCCGATACAGAACCTGATGCATAACCAAAATTGTGGTATGAATAAAGGCGATCGTAATATTCGGTATTGTCAGTAAGAATTCCGCCGCCTTCGCCAATCGGAAGGTTTTTGGAAGCCTGAAAACTAAAACAGCCGGCATTACCGAATGAACCGACTTTTTTTCCTCCGATTTCCGCAAGATGAGCCTGACATGCATCCTCCACAACAAACAGATTGTGTTCCTTAGCAATTTGCATTATTGCAGGCATATCCGACGGATAGCCACAAATATGAACCGGTAAAATTCCTTTGGTTCTTGGCGTTATCTTTTTCATGATTTCCTGCGGATCAATCTGAAAGGTTTCGGGATTAATATCTGCCCAAACCGGCATGGCACCTTTATAAAGAATACCAAAAATTGACGCACTGAAAGTATATGGTGAACATATTACCTCATCACCCGGACCGATATCAGACTGCATCCAGGCCGCACTCAATGCATTCGTGCCATTAACAGTTGAAAGGCAGTGTTTTGAACCATGCAGCTCAGCCCATTTATTTTCAAATTCTGTTACAGTACGGCTGCGTGACCATACTCCGCTGGCCATTATCTCATTCATTTTTGGATTAAACTTTTCAGCATCCCACCGCGGCCATCCTCCCCACTGTTTACCACTTCTCACAGGTGTTCCGCCGTGCATTGCAAGTTTATCCGCGGTATCACCCGTTTTTCCCAGACCGGGTGCTATTTCCGCTGCAACCACCCCTGAAGAGGCAGCTACTGCCACCGTTCCTGCAGAAATTGTTGTTAAAAAAGAACGTCTTGTTACATTTTTTGCCTTCATATTATTTTAATTATTTATTGTTAAAAAATACATTTTGCCTGCCGACAAACAAGCAGGCAGTAAACCCGCATGATTTCAGTTCTCTCCCTTAAAGTGAATATTTTCCATGCACGTTTTATAACATCATATTGTTTTAAATCTGCCTTTTCAAAACCGACTAATCAATGTCAATCCTTATTAAATCATCTATTTCCTTTTCGTTATGCGTAAAACGTGCAACTGTGTAAACATCGTTGTTATTACCGACCGCAATTGAATTTACATAGGTCGGGAAACTGCCGTCATCATAAAATACGGGGCCTAAATCCTTATACCTCCTCTCGGGAATATTAAATGTGACGAGATGCAGATATTCAAGTCCCTTTGGTGCACCCATGCTTATTTTATCCAAACCTGCCACTCTTTTCCCGTCAACATAAATAGGTGCTCCGGTCAGGTAATAAATAACATCATCTTTAATGGAAAAACCAAGATAGCCGTAACTGAACTGATCGAACATACCGCTCTTTCTGGATGGTTCTGATGTAATTCGGTCAACAATCTCAATCTTTCTGTTCTTAGGATCAAAAGTGAACAGATAACCTGAATTACCATGAACTCCGTAAGCTATATTCTCCTTATCGTACCACAAAATCTTCCGCCAGTTATATCCCATACTTCCGGCATCACGAGGATCATACTGACCAAAATAGTCAAGCCTCATGTCAACGCCTTCAAACTTTTGAAGACCTGAGTCTCCGGCAGGATTGTAATAAAAAATGTCACCATCGGATGTAGTATAATAAACATTGCCATCATTGGGATCTACCAAAAGTGAACGGCACAAAACCCTGTAATCCTCTCCCCTGACACCATACTCGCCCATACCGCTTACTGGACCAATATTTTTCAATTCGCCGGTATTTATATCGTAATGCAGAAAGTAACCACGCTGCCAGGTAATACCATACAGATGCTTTCTTTGCTTATCCATGGTCATGGCCAGAATCCCCTCACCATTCGGGTCTTTTGCCAGACTTTTCAATTCACCCGTTTTCAAATCGTAACTAACGAAATGGCCTCCGGGATACAGTTTGTAACCTTCGGGTGGATTTACAGGCATTTGCTGGGCACCGTCAATCATCTCGTAAAAACCAACATGAGTGGCAAAATAAAGCTTGCCATCAGACTCGTAAAATTCTGTATGACTTTTCCCCTGTGAAATGTATTTCTGCTCTTTTTCACCAAAAACATCCGATAAATCAGCTATAAAATCCGTTTTATCAGAAACAGGATCATAAACAAACATTCTGGCACCCTCATCATGACGGTATGAACAAACAATGTAATAGATTTTCCCGTCGCTGGCCGGAGAGATGGCATTATAAGTTTCGTGAGCATCTTCAAATCCTGAAAAATACTTTTTGGCAATCAATTTCTTCATTCTTTTAATTTTTATTTGTGTTAAGTAAATTATGTTTTTTAGATATTTTTTAATTATCGTCTGAAATAATTTCACTGAATTTATTCAGTATCATTGGCTCTATCCGTTTATCCCATTTTGCCGGCAAACCATAAACACGCTGAGAAATATCACCTTCATATCCACCCTCATCAATAATAAGTGCTGAAGGTATATAAGCCATCACATCATTCGCATACGCCATCACGAATATGTCATTACCAAACATTTTTTTCAAATTTATTGCATAGGAAAC
>CAZXTX010000289.1:0-4061 GCA_964643695.1 uncultured Mariniphaga sp.
CTTACGGTTATCCATTCTCTCTCCTGATAGGAATTATATGAACGGGGATATGCAAGAATAATCTCGTTTGTTAAACGGTCTTCCGTCAGGGTAAAATGAGATAAATCCAAACGTCCGCGGGTGCTGTCTTCTTCATGATAAGTGTCAACAATAAGTAAACTCTCCTTTATCAGTTTCAGAGTTTTTGTATTAACTTCTGCAATAATTAGTGGCCATCGTGGTAAATTACCCCGACAATTTTCATCCGTCATGTTTCCAATCCAGAAACAACGTCCGGTCGAATGGCTGAAGAGAGTTGACATTGCTGATGGTGAATAAAAGGGAGTTCCGTCTTCAAAAGTAAAAGGTTCAGGTTCACTCCAGGAGATTCCTTCGTCATCTGACACAGAAGACCATTTGTAGCTTGGCAATTCAGGATTTTTGTCATTACTCCCGCGCATAACCATTAACAATTTTCCGTTTTCCATTTCGGCAAGTGTGGGTTCAATCATTCCGCGTGTTGATTTTTCAGGATTAGCTTCAATTCGTTCGGACATCATCCAGCTGATTTTCTCATCTTTTTCCCATGTTCCAATTAAAACTATTGCATCTGTGTAGGTAAATCCCCCGCCCGGATTCCATAGTTTCCCGTCAGGCCCGAGAGGGGTTGTCTGAGCAGGCAGTAGAATTTTTCCATTCTGAGAAATAACGGGGCGTGAACCCAAATCACCTATATATATTGAATTGCTGCCGATGTGAACACCCGGGAAAGGATTTTCTTTTGTATAATTCCCGGTTTGAACAACCGGTTCATCAAAAAGCCAGTTCCCTGTTCCGCCCTCAGAAACTCTGTAGTGGAGATAGTAAGTTTCCTGGGCAATGGGAGGCTCAATTATATCAGGATCCAATTCCGGAACATCCAGTGAATTGTAAAAGCTTACATATCGATTCGTGTTATCATCGAAAACAGAGATAACATATTCCCGTCTGTAGCCATATGGCAGGCCTTCGGAAAAGTCAGGTTTCAGCGGACTGAAAACCCAGGATTTTCCATTGTCAGATGAGATATAATCATTTGTCCGTAAATTTAAATCTCCCTTTTTCAGATAAATAGTGTTGTAAAATTTTGAGGTATCAGACGAAACTTCACGGCTGATTAGTGTTAATTTCTTTTTGGAATCGGAATCTGAGGAGGTACCTTTTGCATATAATTGTTTTACAGGTATTAACAGTAGTATTAAATATAAGGGCATAATACTCTTTAAAACAGGAATTGAACTGAATGGCTTTTTCATGTTTTGAAATAAATCTGAATTAAATTGATGATAAGACAAAGTTGGTCATTTTTTAATAATTACTCCATATATATTATTGACATTTGCGTAAATATAAATGGCAATATTTAAGAAAAAACTTCATGCTTTTGTTTTGAGTTTGAAATCAAGTTGTCTTAATAGCGTCTGTTATCCTCTCTTTTTGTTACAAAAACCGATGTTTTTTTAAGAATTAATTAAAAACAACATATTAATAGTGATATTTTGATACTTTATCTTAACGGAATACTTTATTTTGAGGTTTTACAAAAATTAATTTATAAAAAATGGAAAACGGTTTAAGTGAATTTATTGAAGATCTTAGGAAAAAAACACCGGGAGAAAACGAGTTTCATCAGGCGGCAGAAGAAGTAATCGGTTCGGTATGGGATTATTGCCAGCAGAACCCGCAATATAAACGTGCTAATATTTTAGGCAGAATAGTTGAGCCTGAACGGGTTATAATTTTTCGTGTTCCCTGGGTTAATGATAAAGGAGAAGTACAGGTAAACCGTGGTTACCGGATTGGATTTAGTTCAGCAATCGGCCCGTATAAAGGCGGTATCCGTTTTCATTCAAGTGTAAATCTGAGTATTTTAAAATTTTTGGGGTTTGAACAAACTTTCAAAAATAGTTTGACTTCACTTCCTATGGGTGGTGGTAAGGGCGGTTCTGATTTCAGCCCCAAAGGTAAATCTGACGGTGAAGTTATGCGTTTTTGTCAGTCATTTATGAACGAACTTTTCAGGCATATAGGGCCCGATACTGATGTGCCGGCAGGAGATATTGGTGTTGGAGCACGTGAAATCGGATATCTTTTTGGCCAGTATAAACGTCTGAGAAATGAATTTACCGGTGTTTTCACAGGTAAGGGGCTCGCCTGGGGAGGAAGTCTTATTCGTCCTGAGGCAACCGGTTTTGGTGCAACCTATTTTGTACAGCATATGCTTAAACAGAAAGGTGCAGATATAGAAGGCCTTACTTTTTCTGTTTCCGGCTTTGGAAATGTGGCATGGGGAGCAGTAACTAAAATAAACGAATTTGGAGGAAAAGTGGTAACTATCTCAGGGCCTGACGGATATATTTATGATCCGGATGGGATTAAAGGTGAGAAAATAGACTACTTGCTTGAATTGCGTGCTTCAAACAATGATGTGGTTGAACCTTATGCAGATAAATACGGAGTAAAATTTTATCCGGGAAAAAAACCGTGGGAGGTACCTGTGGATGTTGCTATGCCCTGCGCCACGCAAAATGAACTGAATATGGATGATGCCAAAGAGCTTCATAAAAACGGATGCAGGCTGCTGGCTGAAGTTTCAAATATGGGAACTACTGCTGATGCGGCAGAATTTCTTTCGGAAAATATGGTTTTTGCTCCGGGTAAGGCTGTTAATGCAGGAGGTGTTGCAGTTTCAGGACTGGAAATGTCGCAAAACAGTATGAGAATCAGCTGGCCGCGTGAGGAGGTTGATGCCAAGCTGAAAATGATTATGGAGAATATTCATGAAACCTGTGTGAATTTTGGAACAAATTCAAAAACCGGAAAAACAGATTATATAAAAGGAGCAAATATTGGCGGTTTTGTGAAAATTGCTGATGCAATGCTGGCACAGGGAGTTGTTTAACTCCCGTTTTATCGTTGAAAGTGTTCTAATGTGTTAATTTAATCTTTTGATAAAGTAAAATATTATTTCATCACAAATCACTTTTTTACTTTTGTTAAAAATTGAATTTTTAATATGCTGATAGATACACATGCACATTTATATTCAGAAGATTTTTTACATGATATTGATGCCGTTTTGCAAAGAGCATACGACAATGATGTAAAAAAGATAATTCTTCCCAATATTGACTCGGGAACGGTCAAAAGATTACTTGATCTGTCCGATGCTTATCCGCATCTTTGCTATCCTCTTATGGGACTGCATCCCAGGTCTGTCGGAACTGACTATAAAGAGGAACTTGAAGCAGTGGAATACTGGCTGGAAAAGCGTGAATTTTACGGAATAGGAGAAATCGGAATTGATTTATACTGGGACAGATCTTATCAGGCAGAACAGTTTGACGCTTTCAGATATCAGCTTAAATTGGCAAAATCAAACAATTTACCTGTTGTAATACATGAACGGGAATCATTCAATGAAATTTTTACAATTGTTAAAGAGGAACAGGACGGAAATCTTAAAGGGATATTTCATTGCTTTACCGGCAGTAAAGAAGAAGCCTTGAAAATATTGGATTTGGGATTTTCAATTGGTATAGGCGGGGTTACAACATTTAAAAATAATACAATTTCAGAAGTTTTAAAATCACTGACTCTTGAAAGCATTGTTATTGAAACAGATGCGCCATATCTTGCACCTGTTCCAAAACGCGGAAAACGAAATGAAAGTGCTTATTTAGTTTATGTTGCCCAGGCTCTTTCAAGAGTTTTTGACATTTCGGTTAATGAAGTTGCTGAAATTACCACAGAGAATGCCAGAAAACTTTTTGGTGTTTGAATTTTCATGCTTTTGAAAAAAAACTGTTTTTAAGTAATTTTTTATAATTTTGGAGCTTGAAAAAACTGAAACATACATGAGAAGTTTCACATATAATTGTGTTTGAACTTTTTGTGGAGATTTTATCAGAAACCATTTTAACAATAGTAAATTGATATAATAAAAAATATTCAGGAGAGGTGCAGGAGTGGCTTATCTGGCACGCCTGGAAAGCGTGTGTACCGGAAACGGTACCGGGGGTTCGAATCCCCCTCTCTCCGCA
>CAZXTX010000290.1:0-4051 GCA_964643695.1 uncultured Mariniphaga sp.
CCGGTCAGTTTCTGCATCTATTACAAGTATGTGCCCGCCGTTTACCCAGTGCGAAGCATATACATATTTCCCCATTTTTACCATTTGCTCCGAATTATGACCGTCCAAATCAATTGAGCCGGTTTTTTCAAGTGTTTTTGGATTAACAATGGTTATAACTCCCGAATGCATATCTGAAATATATGCCTTTGTATCAGATACAAAAAGTACAAACCGGGGAGAAACAAGTCCGGTTATCACACCTTTGAATTCAGCAGTGCCGGCATCGGCAACCACAACTTTACCGGAATTATTTACCACTATAAAAAGTGACTCTCCAAAAATTGCAAGCGACTGAACCACATCGCCGAGAGGTGCATTGTTGCGTGCCTGAAACAAATGGTTGGTAACTTTACCGGTTTCGGGATGATAAAATGAAAGTGAACCGTTACCGTACATAAAATTTCCCTCGCAGGCAATGAAAACTCCGTTTTGGGCATCAAGGTCGAAAAAAACGGTCTTAACCGGTTCATCAGTACATGACCATGTCATCGCAATCAGCAACAATATCTTAAAAAACTTCCTCATTCTTTTCTGTATTTAATTGCTACCGAAAAAGTATAATGCCTTCCTGGCATAGGCCTCCACAAAATACTCTGGTAATTTTGATTAAAGAGATTTTCAGTTATTAGCTTTAATTCAGCTTGTATGTTTTTAATTTCAATCTGCCGGCCAACCGACAACCTGCTTAACCAGTAAGGATTCAGCACCTGCTCAAAATCTGATTCAACATTATCAGATTTTATATATCGCTTCCCCACTCCGTTCAAATCATATTTCAAGGTGAATTTTTGCCATGAGATGCCGGTGTAAAAACCTCCCTTATGTTTCGGAATATAAATAAGCTGCTTACCGCGAGACTGATCGGCTGAACGCACCGCATTCAGGTTTGAAGTTGCGGTAAAGGAATAATTTCCGCCCGACCTGAAACTAATTTTTCCCAGCTTAACTGATGCTGTGTAACTGTATTCGGCGCCCCTCGACAAAACATCCTTTACATTGCCGGCTTCCCAGTAATAAGCTCCGTTTTGGGCAGGCTGCCACATAATCCAGTTCTCAATTTTTGAAACAAAACCGGTTATTTCGTTTTTGAAACTAAAATTATCACTTTTAAAATCACTTTCCAATGAAATATCGGCAGTATAGCCGTCTTCAGGCAAAAGTTGGGAATTACCTCCCGGAAGCCAGTACAAATCGTTTAGTGCCGGTTTGTGGTAATTTCGTGCCAGTCCTGAACGCAAAAGCAACGGAAAGCCTTTAAAAATCTGCCATTCAAGCCCGGCAAAAGGAATCAGAGGAATTATTTTCCGGTCGTAACTTTCGGAACGAAACAGTGCAAATGCCGCAAACCTGCCGGAAGGCTTGTACTGAAAATTGAGCATTAACCCGGTTTCTGTCCGGTTTTTATTGTAACCCGTATCTGTTTGCTTGTCGGAGGCTTTTACATTATGCCGGTTAAAATCGGCAGCGGCAGTAAAAAAAGTTTTTTCTGTCAATTGCCGGTAAATCTCAAAATGATTTGTCCAGCTGAGTTCATTGCTTCGCGAATCTTCATTTATAAACTCAAATGCCGGTGTTGCGCGGTAATAATGCAGCCGTGCCGTATTCAGCCCCGAAAAAAAGCGCATATTACCCTTATCTGAATACTTTTTCCAGTCATATTGCGCCCTGAACTGCCCGTCATTTTGAAACTCTTCTTTCTCGCTTCCCTGATAGAACATCAGCTGCGGCAAATTTCTGCTGCTTTTCTGATACCATAATCTCAGTCCCGAAATCCGGTCATTCTTGTGCCGATAATAAAACTCCTGTAAAATTCCGGCTTTGTCGTAAGCTGCATTTTTTAAAGTATCTTTTTTTTTCGGAATAACCCCGCTGTTATAAAATGGAAAATTATTTTCGGAAGCATCATAAAACAGACGTGTTGATGACTGAAATTTTTTATTGCCGAACTGTATTTTCAAAAAGGTTTTTCTTGACAAAAAGGAACCTGTTTCAGCAAGCCCCTCCAGATTGAAAGAAGAGTTCCAATCAGGAATATTTTCCAGATGAATGCTGCCGCCTAATGCACCGCTTCCCTTTGACATTGAGCTGCCACCGTGAAGCATATAAACATCGTCAGCAAAAAACACGGGCAGCAGCGATAAGTCTGCCATTCCGCGCATTGGAGAATTGAGATTGATACCATTCCAAAGTATCTGTGTGTGGGTGGCAGCCGTACCACGAAAACTGGCAGTAGCAGATGAACCGCGTCCGTATGATTTGATAAATACCGGTGAATAATCGGAAATTAATTCGGAGAGGTCAGTTGTAAGTGATGAAACCCGCTGCAACGAATCGGGACGTGTAATTTTCAAACCGGATTCTTCGGCTTTTCTTGATGCTAAAACCCTCACCTCCTTTATACGAATTGTATCATTAACCGACTGACCGGCAACAATAACGGAAACCGGTATTAGCAAAGCAAACATCATAAATTTCAGCCGGTTCATCTTTTCAATATTTTACAGGTTTCTGTTTTGTTATCCTGAATAAAAACAATGTAATAGACTCCCGCCGGCAAAGATGAAAAATCCAAATTATGATTCATGGAATTTAAATTCTGCTCAAAAATTATCCGGCCTTCAGGTGAAAACAATTTTAAAACAGCCGGTTTTAACATATTGTTATTCATCTGAATGTTAAGCTCATCATCAACAGGATTTGGAAAAGCTCTGAAAAAAGAGTCAGGCAACTGCTTTGTTCCGACAACTGTTTTTGGAGAAATCAACATAGCATCATTCCCGGAAGAAACAATCAGCGGTGGTTCTTTTTCAACCGTAATCAAAACGTTTCCTTCGGCATCGGTATAAAGTGATTTCCCAAAAACAACTTCTGCGTTTGAAACCGGCGAAAAAACTGATTCGGAAATAATTCCGTTGTTAAATCGGCACAATGCTCTTTCAATTGAAATAACCACTTCATCGTCAATTGCAGCTGAATCCTTATTTGCAAGCATCAGCGTGTAGTGCCATGTTTTAGCAATATCCGAAACATGATAAAGCGCAACTGTATCGCCGTCAGAAACAGCAACATTCTGAAATTCGTTTACATGCTGTTTACTGTTATGCCTTACAATCCATGCCTTTGCAAAAGCTGCCGGATCGGTTTTACCTCCCCAGCCATAGTCAAATAAACCGTCATTTTCAACCGAATAGAGGTAAAGATTACCGTTTGCGGCATCATCATCCCTGAATTTGAAAGGCACACCGGCTCTTTTCAAACCTGCTGAAATTACATGAAAAAGAGCAGGCTTGTTCAGCACCGAATAATCTGACTGCGGATTTTCAACAAATGCACTTAAATTGGCTGCATCGGCTTCAATCCACTGCCATGGCAGAATATTTTCAAAACCGGTTTTGGCTGTAAAGTAAATCCTGATTTTATCGTCAGGCGATAAAATTTTGACTGTTATCTGCTGCTGAATGTCAAATTCTTCAACTGACAGCAACAAGTTTACTTCACCAGCCAGGAGAGTTTCAAAAAAGAATTTTCCTTCAGATTCATTAATTTTTGCAATTCCGGGATTTGATGATACTATTTTTATCGGCAGGTCAATTTTTTCATTTTCATTATCCAAAACAACACTTTGCAATTCAATCACATCGCCCGGATAAACTGATGAAAAATCATTTTGCAACTGAATATTTTCAGGTATAACAACAGAAACAGTTACAAATTCGGTTTCATCTTTTGCATGAACGGTTATCTGAACATTACCCTGTTTTTTTGCAGTAACAACACCATCATTATTAACATCTGCAATCTGTTCATTATTCGAAAAATAACTGAAATCTGCACCGGTTTTTCTTCCCTTTTCAAAATAGGCGGCTTCAAGCTGAAATTGATTACCGTCAATAATCTTTTCAGGAAAAGGATAGACAACCAGCAGGTTTTCTTTTCCCGAAACCGACGGATTTTGCCTGACCGGTTCAATCCATGCCACATCGGTTGAAACTTCACCAAGCCAGCCCGC
>CAZXTX010000291.1:0-2369 GCA_964643695.1 uncultured Mariniphaga sp.
TTTTTTCTCTGCCACACACACTCATTCAAGCATAGGTGCGTGGAGCAGCGGATATACAGGCAGACAGTTTGCAGGCAAAAAAAATGAAAATGTGATAGAATGGCTTGCGGTTAAAATTACGGAAGCTGTTAAACTTGCAAAAAACGACATCAGACCGGCAAAAATTACCACCGGAATTTTTAGTGCACCCGATTTTACAAAAAACAGACTTGTTGGCGAAAGGGGTATAAAAAATGATGACTTCAGCTATATTTTTATTGAACAGACAGGATACAGAAGTGCGGTAATCGGCTCCTATTCTGCACATCCCACAAACCTCGGAAGCTCAAATATGGAAATAAGTGCCGAATACCCCGGATACTGGGCACGCAAATTGGAAAACTCAACTGTTGATCTGGCAATATTCTTTGCGGGATCAGCAGGCAGCCAGAGTCCGGTCGGAAAAGGAAGCGACTTTGAAAAAGCTCAATATATAGGTGAAGCACTTGCCGACAGCTTAAATAACCGTTTACAAAAGGATACTCTTCACGGTATAACAGAATTTGCACATATTTCTGTAAAAATGCCCCTGCCGGACATTAATTTCAGACTGACAACAAAACAAAACCTCGCAACTTTTGTAAGCAAAAAAATTATACCATTCAGGGACAATGCTTATGTTCAGGCTTTAAGACTGGGTAATATGATATGGATTACAACTCCTGCCGATTTCAGCGGAGAATATGCGATTCAAATAAAAAACAACCTTGCGGCCAAAGGTTTCAGTGCCGGAATAACAAGTTTTAACGGTGCTTATACCGGCTACATCATTCCGGAAAAATATTTTTACCTGAATAAATATGAACCAAAAACAATGGGCTGGTTCGGGCCAAATATGGGCGATTACACAATTGATTTAATTTACAGATTAACAGATATAATTACCAATCATTAAAAAACAAATCTTATGATTTTAAAAATTCTGAAAAAAATTGTCAAATATCTGCTGATACTGATACCGGCAATTATCTTGGTAACTTTTTTAATACTGTTTACTCCGGCAATCTGGCGCAATCTGATAACTTATC
Organism: uncultured Mariniphaga sp.; assembly: GCA_964643695.1. Taxonomy (GTDB): domain Bacteria; phylum Bacteroidota; class Bacteroidia; order Bacteroidales; family Prolixibacteraceae; genus Mariniphaga. The sequence continues at coordinate 1,068 of CAZXTX010000291.1, forward strand.
CCCGTTTTGAAAAAGCAGTCAATGAATTCAATACAAAACGGAAGGAAACCGGAATATCCTCTGACCTGAATACCTACCGGGGAATTATACACGCTCACAGTTACTGGTCGCACGACAGTGAAGGAACATTGCATGATTTAGTTCCGGCAGCCAAACATAACGGCATCGATTTTATTTTTCTTACAGACCACCCGCGAAATAAACTCGATACTTTTCCGCGAGGATACAGAGGTTATTACGACGGAGTTTTGATTGAACCCGGAAGTGAAAGACAAAAATTCGGGATTTGGCCTTTGGATTCTGCCGTTATTGACTGGAATACAGACAAGGACACACTGCTTAAGCAGGTGGTTTTAATGGGTGGCATGACGGCTTATGTACATACGGAAGAATCACACAACTGGAGCAATCCCTATTATCAGGGTATGGAAATATATAATATTCATACCGACACAAAAGATGAAAAACTGCTGTCACATATTCCGAATTTCCTGATAAACGGTAAAAAATACCGTCACTGGGCTTTGCGGGAGTTATTTGATGAACAGACTGAAATTCTGGCTCTTTGGGATTCTCTCAATATTCACCGGAAAATTTTTGGCTACTCGGCAGTTGATGTTCATGAAAATCAGAATATACGTGCCAGACAGCTTGACGACGGGCGTGTTCAGTGGCTTGGCCCAAATGCCAAACCGTTTGACACGGTTAATGTAAATATACTGAACCGGTGGATGTTTAGCGAGCCTGACGTAAACGGATGGGTCTTTAAAGTTATGATGGATACATACACCACAAACTTCAATTACGTTATGAATTATGTATTTGCAGATACTTTGTCATTAAACTCTGTTACTTCACATATAAAACAAGGCCACCTTTATTGTGCATTTAAAAGTCTTGGGGATGCATCAGGATTTATATACAATGCACAAAACAAAGCCGGAGAAACAAGTGCCATTCTGGGTGACTCAGTAAAAGTAGATGATGTAAAATTCTTTTATGCTTTCTCTCCCCTGCCCGGTGAGTTCAGATTGGTGCGCAACGGAAAGATAATTGACACTTCAACTGAAACCTATGAATATTCATACGACAAACCAATTGAAAAAGGAAATTACCGGCTGGAAATTCACGTTAAAATTGGTGGCAAACTGTTGCCATGGCTATATACAAATCCGATTTATATATATTGATTTTTTATTTTACAAGTTATGCGAAATATAATATCTGCAATTCTTATTTTAATCATATTCCCGCTATCCGGCCTGTATGCACAGGACTTTAAAGCAGGAGCGGCAAAACGTA
>CAZXTX010000291.1:2469-4026 GCA_964643695.1 uncultured Mariniphaga sp.
GATGCATATGCTTTCCCTGATGAAAACGGAAATATCAGTGCCGATCTGGAATATCTGAAGTGGTGTGTAAATCAGATTGCAGATGCCGTTAATGAAGCATATGACAATCTGGAGCCTGCATATCTGAAAACTGCCGTGGAAGAGGCAAAAGGAAAAATTGCATACAACTATTATGCACCCGACCTTTATGATCCGCGCTGTGGAGTGATTCAGATTATTTCTTCAGAAGGTAAAAACAGTGGAAATACGATTGCAACACTGATAAATTACGCAACTCATCCAGAAATTTTAGGTACAAAACGTAAAATTATGAGTCCCGATTTGTGCGGACCTTTATATGAACGAATTGAATCAAAAGTCGGCGGCACTGCAATTTTCATGAACAGTGCCCAGGGAGGTATGGTTACTGCCGACAACCGCCGTGAAAACGGACAGGAAGCAAATGACTGGGAAGAGTGTAAAAGAATAGGTTATCTGATGGCCGATGAAGCTCTTCGTATAATAGAAACAGCCGAAATACAGAAAAACCCGGAGCTGTTCTGCACATCCAGAACAATTGAATTTCCGGTTGATTCAAAAGAGATGCAGTGGGTTTACAAAAACTCCCCTTTATTGAAAAATGCAGTACAAAATGATAATTTCAGCAAAGTAACTGCCATAATCAATTTGCTGAATATAGGTGAAGCACAAATTATTACCATTCCTGGAGAAGCACTTCCCAACATCGGCTTTTATCTGAAACGGAACATGAAAACAACCCAGCCGTTTTTATTCGGATTAACCAACGATGCTCTGGGATATATTCTGACAAAAGAAGATTTTAACAGTTTCAGCAAATACAGATACATCAGCCGCACATCACTTGGAGAGCATACCGGCGAAATTTTAGTAAATGAAGCATTAAAGCTTATCAGAGAAAATCCGGGAGCCGGAAACGAAAATTAAAAAACCGCGATTTAATAACCACGGTTTTCAAAATTCTGTTTCCTGTTTCTGTTTATTGCAACAGATGTTTGTAGTTTTCATTCAGCAAACCCGGCAGATAAACGGCAATCAGCTCTAATGCCTGCTTGTCATCAACCTTGTTAGGGGTGATAATCTGCTGATTTCTCAATGCATCAGAATTAATTACGGCACTGTTAAGCTGATGTGGAACGGTACTCCATTCCTTTTTTAAATATCTGGTGCCAAATCCTTTTGAACCTATTCCATAGCAAACCTCAAAAAACTCCGAATTCACAATATAAACAACACCATTGGATACATTGCGTCTGATTACATAAACAGGATTTTCACATCCTTTATATTTTATGTTCCAAACCTTATCGGCATTAAAATCCATTTTAAGATTATCGGCCTCTTCAATCACAAACTCATTAATTCCTGAACGGAATTCAGCTGAATTTACTGTTGCAGTTAAAAACATAAAACAAACGAAAAGCATACTTAAAAAGCTTAATTTTCTCATAGCATAAAATTTTTAAATAAACATTTGATTCTTATTGTTGTAATTTAAAGACTAACAAGTACCGCAAAAGGTTACACTGAAAATGATAT
>CAZXTX010000292.1:0-4014 GCA_964643695.1 uncultured Mariniphaga sp.
AAACTCTCGCTGATTGTTTGTGTTTACAACGAAGAACCCAATATAGCACCGCTTGCCGTGCAAATTAAAGATGCTCTTGAAGAGATTGATTTTGAAGCCATTTTTGTTGATGACGGCTCAACCGACAATACCCGTTCCGAAATAATGAAAATTAATGACGAACGTTTTATTCTTGTTGAACTGAAACGCAATTACGGACAGAGTTCCGCATTACAGGCCGGGATTGATCAGGCAGAAGGTGAATTTGTGGCATTAATTGACGGCGATTTGCAGAATGACCCGGCAGATATTCCCGGAATGCTGAAACTTATTGAAACCGAGGGATGGGATATGGTTGCCGGCGTACGGGCAAACCGCAAAGACGGGATGTTTCTGCGAAAAATACCGTCAAAAATTGCAAACTACATTATTCGCCGTTCAACCGGCACAAAAATGAAAGACCTTGGCTGCACACTAAAAATTTTCACCAGCGAAACAATTAAAAGCATCAATATTTACGGTGAACTTCACCGGTTTATTCCGGTACTGATTGCCCTTGAAGGTGCAACAAAATTTACGCAGGTTGATGTGAATCACCGTCCGCGCGAATTTGGAACTTCAAAGTATAATCTTTCGCGAACCACAAAAGTACTCAGCGACCTGTTTCTGATGCTCTTTTTCAGACAATATTTGCAACGCCCGATGCATCTGTTTGGCGGACTCGGAATTATTTCCTTTGCAATTGGTGCTTTAATAAATATTTATCTGCTAATACTGAAAATAATCGGACAGGATATTTGGGGCAAGCCGCTGCTGCTGCTCGGAATACTTCTGGTTATGGGCGGAATTCAGTTTGTAACCATTGGAATTATAGCAGAACTGCAAATGAGAACCTATTTTGAATCACAACAAAAAAAACCATTCAGAATTAAAAAAATTACCGGCACAAAATCCTGATAAACAATAATATGATGACATTTTTTTTGCTTGTTTACTTCTGATTGTCTGGTTTTTAAACTAAATTTGCAGGTAAAGCATAAAAAGTATCAGCCATGAAAACAACATTTTTTAAACCATTTCTGTTTCTTGCAACTTTTCTCATATTTTTTCATATTTCAGCACAGGAAAAGGAGATTCAGGGTGTGGTCACAACTTTCGACAGTATTGCCGTAATAGGTGCACAAGTAAAAGTTCAAAGCACTAAACAAACAGTCTTAACAGACTCTCTTGGAAGATTTTTCACAACCGTAAAGAATAATGACAAACTTAAAGTAAGTGCAACCGGTTTTTTTGACCAGAAGGTGAAATTAGATGAAAAGGTCAGACTCGTAGCGGTAAACCTTAAACTCAAACCCGGCGAAAAAAACAGGGAATACGCAATCGGTTATGGTCATGTTTCCGACAGGGAAAAACTAAATGCATTAGCTTCAATGAACAGCAATGACCTCGATTTTTCGCAGTACAGCAACGTTTATGAATTAATCAGAGGCCGTTTTGCCGGTGTTCAGGTTGTAAACAATGAAATTATTATCCGCGGTATAAGTTCAATCAATAGCAGCAATGCGGCTCTTATAATTTTGGACGGTGTACCGGTTGACGGAAGTGCACTTTCTTCCATTCCGCCGGTGCAAATAAAAAGCATTAACGTAATGAAAGACGGCAGTTCTGCAATTTACGGCTCGCGTGGTGCCAACGGCGTGTTGATTATTGAAACAAAGCGTGGCAGTGATTAACTACAACAATACTTAAAACTAAAAATATGTACCGGTCTATTATCCCTTTAACATTTTTTGCCTTAACTTTTCTTTTTGGCTGCAATTCCGAAAATACCGTACAACAAAAAGAACTGAAAATATGGTATGACAAACCTGCCGCCGAATGGGTGGAAGCACTGCCTGTCGGAAACGGACGACTGGGTGCCATGGTTTTCGGGATTCCTGAAAAAGAACGTATTCAACTCAATGAAGAGTCTGCCTGGACCGGTGCTCCTATTAAACGTGCCAATCCTGAAGCACTTGAAAATCTGGATAAAGTCCGCGAACTATTGTTTGAAGGAAAATACGGCGAGGCAGACCGACTTGCCCAGGAAAAAATTATGGGAAAGCGAATTGATGCAGGAAAACACACATATCAGACTTTGGGCGATCTGTTCATCACTTTTAATGAGCTTGAAGAAATATCAGAATATAAACGGGAACTCGATTTACGTACTGCCGTTGTAAAAACAGAATTCAAATCGGGCGGTGTCAGCTATTCGCGCGAGGTTTTTTCATCTGCCCCCGGAAATGTCATCGCGGTTAAGCTCAGCGCATCAGAAAAAGGAAAGCTGAACTTTACGGCTGAACTAAATCGTCCGGGTGATGCCGAAGAAGTGACATCATCAGGCAATCAGATTGTTATGACAGGATTTGCACAATATGAAGGAAAAGGAACCCGGTTTGCATCTGTTGTAAATATCGAAACTAAAAACGGAGAAACCGTTGCAGAAAACGGTAGAATTTCGGTTAAAAATGCAAGTGAAGCTGTTATTTATATTTCAGGAAGAACAAATTTTAACGGTGATGATGAAAAACAAACTGCTGCAAAAGATATTGAAACGGCTGTTAAAACCGGTTTTAATCAGCTGAAAAAAGAACATATTTCAGATTATCAGAAACTTTTCAACCGTGTTGATTTTGCATTGAACACCGGCGATGAACCGGATATTCCAACTGACAGGCGGCTGCAAAACATCATAAACGGCAAAACCGACAATCATCTTACAGAACTTTACTTTCAGTTTGGCAGATATCTGCTAATCAGCTCTTCAAGGTCGGGCGGACTTCCTGCCAATTTACAGGGAATTTGGGACGAAACGCTGTCGCCGCCGTGGAATGCCGATTACCATATAAACATCAATATCCAAATGAACTACTGGCCGGCACTCGTAACCAACATTGCCGAAACGCAGGAACCGTTTTTTGATTTTGTTGATGCACTTCGTGAAAACGGCTCCAAAACTGCCCGCGAAGTGTATGGCTGCCGTGGTTTTACAGCTCATCACACAACCGATGCGTGGAAATTTACCGACCCGATCGGAATGACAGTTTACGGACTTTGGCCGCTTGCTGCCGCGTGGTGCTCCGACCACTTCTGGGAACATTATGACTACACGGGCGATATCCGGTTTTTAAAGGAAAAAGCATATCCTGTACTGAAAGATGCTGCACTATTTTTTGTAGATTATCTGGTTGAAGACCCGAAAACCGGACTGCTGATTTCAGGTCCCGGAATTTCACCCGAGAATTCGTTCATTGCACCAAACGGCGAACGGGCAGCGGTTTGCATGGGCCCGGCAATGGATCACCAGATTATTCGCGAACTTTTCAACAACTGCATAAAAGCATCTGAAATTTTAAAAGATGACACAGCCTTTGCCGATACCCTGAAAACTATGCTCTCGAAGCTGACACCATCGCAAATTGGTTCCGACGGGCGCATTCTGGAATGGTCGGAAGAGCTGCCCGAAGCCGAACCGGGACACAGGCACATGTCGCACCTGTATGCACTTTATCCGGGTGAAGAGTTTACAAATCCTTATGATACAAAATGGCTTGAAGCTTCACAAAAGTCAATTGAGGAGAGACTCCGGCACGGCGGAGGCCATACCGGCTGGAGCCGTGCATGGATAATCAACTTTTACGCACGACTGAAAGATGGTGAAAAAGCTTTTGAAAACATTCGGGCACTTTACGCAAAATCAACACTTCCGAATCTGTTCGACAACCATCCGCCGTTTCAGATTGACGGCAATTTTGGTGCAACCGCAGGTATGGCTGAAATGCTTTTGCAAAGCCACAACAATGTCCTGCAACTGCTGCCGGCACTACCTGCATCATGGGAAAACGGGCATATCAAAGGATTTCTTGCCCGTGGCGGATTTGAAGTTGATCTCACCTGGGAAAACAATCAGCTTACGGAAGCTGTAATCACTTCAAACCTCGGAAAAACCTGTAAAATAATTTATAACGGTAAAACAACGGAGTTTGAAACAAC
>CAZXTX010000293.1:0-3970 GCA_964643695.1 uncultured Mariniphaga sp.
CAGAATATTACAAAATAACCGGCTGGTTTTCCCACAAAACCAAAAAAGGTCATATTGGTTTCTCCGGCATAAACAAACAGGTTCCCGGCACTTTTCTGAAGAATCATTGAACCAACACCACCTGCCATCCCGCCTATTCCGGTTACCGTGGCAATAGCCCCCTGTGGGAACATATCGCCAATAGTAGAAAATAAGTTAGCACTCCATGCCTGATGAGCAGCACAACCTATTGAAATAAGCAAAACCGGAATCCAGGCCGCATTTCTTCCCAAATACGCAAACTGCATCCCAAGAGGCTGGGCAAATAAAACAACCAAAGGGAAAAAAGCAAAAATAAGCATGGCTTTCATGCGGGCTGCATAAGGATTCTGACCACTTCGGTTAATAAAAATAGTTGGCAATTTTCCACCAAAAATAGATAATACGGTTACAATTGCATAAAGTGTAAAAATCAGTGCCATTCCCAGTCCTTCAGACATCTTAATATCAAATTGAGTATTCAGATATGAAGGAGTCCAAAAAAGGAAAAACCACCATACTCCGTCAGTCATAAATTTACCAAAAGCAAAAGCCCAGGTTTGTTTGAATGAAAAAGTTTTTAAAAAAGGTATTTTTTTCTCCTTATCTGTAATTCCATCTGCTTTTTTCAAAGCTTTTTCTTCAAGATCATCCTGTTGAATATATTCAAGTTCCAACTTATTCACATACTTGCTTTCTTCAGGTTTATCATATAAAAACACCCAAAAACCCATCCATATAAAACCTAAAGCCCCAATTATTATAAATGCCATTTCCCATCCAAAAACCTTTGCTAACGGCGGTATTGTTAAAGGAGCAAACAGAGCACCAATTGATGCTCCGGCATTAAAAATTGAAGTTGCATAAGCTCTGTCCTTTTTGGGGAAGTATTCTGCTGTTCCCTTTATGGCTGCAGGAAAATTACCGGCTTCACCAAGTGCAAGAATACCACGTGCAACAAGAAAACTATACATGCTGAATGTGGCAATTACCACAGCAACATCTCCGGTTGCCGCCGCCAGCTCAGCAGCACTGCTCATACCTACATGCCATTCGGTAATAACACCGCAAACAGCATGAAGACAGGCTCCTACACTCCACACACCAATTGACCACAGAAAACCTTTTTTGGTTCCCATCCACTCCACAAAGCGTCCGGCGAACAGCATTGAAACAGCATAAAAGATAGAAAAAAATGAAGTTATCGTTCCGTAATGAGATTCATCCCAATGAAACTCAGGTTTAATAAACTCATCCCAAGTTAGTGACAGTACCTGGCGATCCAGATAATTAATTGTTGTTGCAAAAAACAGCATTGCAATTATGACCCAACGGTGTTGTGTCATTTTTTCGGTAACAGTTTGGATTTTAGACATAATTTTATATGTTAATTAAAATGTTTTTATTTTTTGAATTATGTGAAGTGTATTAGCACAACGCTTAGTAATTTCATTCCAGTTTTTAGAGTTAATTATATCGGCAGCAAACAATTTTGACCCCATACCAACACAGGTAACACCTGCCTCAAACCATGCTTTCAGATTTTCCTCATTGGGTGAAACTCCACCGGTTGGCATAATGCTTACCCATGGCATTGGCCCTTTTACTGCCTTAACAAAACCGGGACCTCCCACTTCAGAGCCCGGAAAAATTTTAACGACTTCGGCACCAAGTTCATGTGCACGGCCAATTTCGGTAACAGTTCCACAACCCGGGCTCCAGGCTATTTTACGTTTATTGCAAACTCTTGCTGTTGCTTCATCAATTAACGGCGATACAATAAAGTTTGCTCCCAAAGCAATATACATGGCAGCAGTGCCTTCGTCAATCACAGATCCGGTACCCAATATCATTTCAGGACACTCTTTTTGTGCCCATTTGTTTAATTCCGCAAAAACAAGTGTAGCAAAATCGCCCCTGTTTGTAAATTCAAACAAACGTACACCGCCATCATAACAGGCTTTTACAACATTTTTGCAAACTTCGGGGTCAGCATTGTAAAAAACAGGAACCATTCCTGTCTCCTTCATTTTCAATGCAACTTCAATTCGGGAAAAACGAGCCATTATATTATGATTTAAAATGATTATTTATTACATATTTATCTGGAAACTCTTCCTGATGAATCACCTTCCATTAATTTTATTACTTCATCAACCGTAACCTGATTAAAATCCCCGTAAATGGTATGTTTAAGACAGGATGCAGCAACAGCAAAATCTAATATTTTTTGCATATCATTTTCAAAAGTCAGTAAACCGTAAATAAGTCCGCCCATAAACGAGTCACCACCCCCCACCCTGTCAACTATGTGGGTAATCTGATAAACAGGTGCTTCGTACAGGTTGCTACCATCCCAAAGCACACCAGACCACGAGTTATGATTTGCATTAATTGAGCCACGCAAAGTAGTAATCACTTTTTTGCAACGGGGAAACCGCTTCATAATCTGCTCTGACACTGATTTATAGGCAGCACCTTCAACTTGTCCTCCTGTAACATCAATACCTTCCGGTTTTATTCCCAAAACTTTTTCTGCATCTTCTTCGTTTCCCAATATAATATCAGTACCGGCAACAAGCTCAGGCATCACTTCTCCGGCTGTTTTACCATATTTCCAAAGATTTTTGCGATAATTCAAATCACATGAAACGGTTATGCCAAGTTCATTTGCTTTTTTAATAGCTTCAAGGCAGACATCAGCTGCACTTTGCGAAATGGCAGGCGTTATTCCTGTCCAGTGAAACCATGTGGCATCAGCAAAAACAGCATCCCAGTCAATCATGCCGGATTCAATTTCAGAAACAGACGAATACTCCCTGTCGTAAACCACTTTACTGCCCCGGCTCACAGCCCCGGTTTCAAGAAAATAAATACCCAGACGTTTACCACCCCAGATAATCTTTTCAGTTCCTACACCATGCTTGCGCAAATCCATCATGCAGGCACGTCCGATATCATTTTCAGGCAAACGGGTAACAAAATCAACCGGAATTCCATAGTTTGCCAGCGAAACTGCCACGTTTGCCTCACCTCCACCAAAAGTTGCGGATAAATGGCTGCTTTGCGAAAAGCGCAAATACTCCGGTGTTGCAAGGCGCAACATGATTTCGCCAAAAGTAATTACCTTTTTATTCATTTGGTTTTAATTAAGTATCAACTTGCAATCGATTGCAAATATAATATTCTATAATTAAGAACAAAATATTAATTCTAATTATCCAAAATTAAAATAATCCCTGGCATTATTGAAACAAATATTTTCAACCATATTGCCAAGAAGTTCCATATCATTTGGGATTTCGCCGTTTTCAACATCGTTACCAATTAAATTGCATAATGTCCGGCGGAAATATTCATGACGCGAATAAGAAAGAAAACTTCTCGAGTCGGTGAGCATTCCGACAAACCGGCTCAGCAAGCCCAGATTGGAAAGTGCATTCATCTGTTTTTCCATTCCGTCTTTCTGATCGAGAAACCACCAGCCTGAACCAAACTGAATCTTTCCGGAAACAGAACCATCCTGAAAGTTGCCGATCATTGTACCGATAAGCTCATTATCGCGCGGATTCAGATTATAAAGTATGGTTTTTGCCAGTTTGTCATCAGTGTCAAGCCTGTCTAAAAGCTTCGATAACGGACGGGCAATTTCAAAATCGCCAATTGAATCAAATCCGGTATCGGGACCAAGCTGTTTAAACAATCTGGTATTATTATTACGCAGAGCACCAAGATGATATTGCTGTATCCAGCCGCGTGAATGGTCCATTATGCCGAATTCATAGAGCATACATGATTTAAACTTTAAAATCTCTGAATCTGTCAAATCGTTTCCGCCTCTTATTTTCAGGAAAATATCGGAAATTTCATTTTGAGTATAATCTTCTGCATAAGCGGTTTCAAGTCCGTGGTCAGACAAACGGCAGCCGTTTTCATGAAAAAACTGATGACG
>CAZXTX010000294.1:0-3954 GCA_964643695.1 uncultured Mariniphaga sp.
GACAATTAAAGTTTTATATATTTCAAGAACTCCTCCCTTACAGACTTTTCCTTAAAGCTTCCGCAATATTCGGCAGTAACGGTTGTGCTGCTTTCGTCACCGATTCCGCGGCACGAAACACACATATGCTTTGCATCTATAACAACTGCAACATCATCGGTTTTCAGAACTTTCCTGAGTTCATTTGCTATCTGAACGGTAAGCCTTTCCTGAACCTGCGGACGGCGTGCAAAGTAATCCACAATACGGTTTATTTTGCTCAGTCCGATAACCTCACCGCTCGAAATGTAGGCAACATGGGCCTTACCGACAATCGGCAGAAAATGGTGTTCGCAAAAGGAATTTACGGTTATATCGCGTTCCAGCAGCATTTCACTATAATTATACTTGTTGCTGAAAACCGATATTTTGGGTTTGTTTGCCGGATTCAAACCGTAAAAAATCTCCTTTACAAACATTTTTGCCACCCTGCGGGGTGTTCCGCGCAAACTGTCATCTGTCAAATCCAAACCTATAACTTCCATTATGTCGCGAAACTTATCCTCTATCAAAGCCATCTTTTCACTGTCATTTTTATCAAAAGCATCTGCCCGCAGCGGAGTTTCAGCTGAAGAAGCAACATGATTATCGCCAATTAATTCAATTTCCTCAATAGTTTTATATGAATGTCCGTTTCCGTTTATTCCTGCTTTTATATTTTTGTCAGAAGTCTTCATAATCAATTCATTTTTCTCTTAAACACTGTCTAAATTATTGTTTCATACACAGGATTATCAAACATCTGAAAATCAATTTTGTTTAGCTGACAATACTCAACCTGCTGGCATACAGAAATATACTTATAACATTCAAACATCATGCAATCTTATATATATAATTGTTTTAAGTTTATATTTCATTACTTTCATTAAAATTGAACTGAGTAAATATTAAAAAACTAAACCCTTACAAAAATTTCAAATAGTAACACTAAAATTCAATTTCAAAAACATCTTTAATCAAATGATTAAATCACTTGTATAACTTAAAAAAATAATTTATTTTTATCAGCAAATAATAAACTATATAGAATAATGACCAAAAAGAAAGAAATTTCAATAACTGATGCGACTACTGAGCAGAAAATCAAAGAAGCCGCAAAAACCATATTTCACCAAAAGGGCTATGCTGCTACACGTACAAGGGATATTGCCGAAGAAGCAAATATCAATCTGGCATTACTTAACTACTATTTCCGCAGCAAGAAAAAACTGTTTGAAATCATAATGATAGAAACGGTTGGCAGTTTTATGCATGCCATAGCAACAGAATTGAATGATGAAAACAGCAGTTTGGAACAGAAAATAGTGCTAATCACTTCCAAATACATCGATTTTGTAAGCAGAGAGCCGAATATTCCCATTTTTATGCTGAGCGAGATGCGAAATAATGCAGATGGATTGATGGAAAAGCTACCAATCAAGCCGATTATAATACACTCTGTTTTTTTGAAACAATATCAGGAAGCTGTCAAAAACGGTAAAATTACAGAATCGAATCTGATGATCTTTATTACCAATTTGATGGGTCTGATTATTTTTCCATTTATAGCAAAACCACTGCTACAGCAGATTGGTGAGATGAATGAAGCGCAATACGAAAAAATGATGCAAGATCGAAAAAAAATGATACCAATTTGGATCAAATCCATGTTTTTCAGCGATCATTTAACCTTACACTAAACAAATGATTAATAACAACATATATGAATAATGCAAAACGACAAAAGCTGAATTTGTGGATAAGTGTCCTGCTTCTGCTGTCGGGTACCGCACTGCATGCACAGCAAGACCAATCGCTCACCATCGAGCAATGCTATGCACTGGCAGAGCAGAACTATCCGCTGATCAAACAATATGCGTTACTAGATCAGAGCCGCGACTATAACCTTTCGAATGTTGCGCGCTCCCGGCTGCCACAGATCTCACTTAACGCCAAGGCGACCTACCAGTCGGATGTGGTGAAAATTCCCATTGATTTTTCACAGTTTCCGCTGCCAGGCTTAGATATCCCGGAATTAAACAGAGATCAATACGGCCTTACGCTCGATATTACCCAAACTGTGTGGGATGGTGGCGCCACAAAGGCGCGCAGCGAGCAGATCAAAGCGCAATCGCAGGTAGAAGCTGAACAAGTAAAAGTAAGCTTATATGCTGTAAAAGAGCGTATTAGCCAATTATATTTTGGTATTTTAATGAGCGATGCGCTCTTGAATCAAAACCAAATTTTGCAGGATGAGTTGGCGCAGAATTTTGGTCGTGTAAAATCGCTTGTTGCCGGCGGCCTTGCCAATCAGAGCGATTTGGATGTGGTGAGCGTAGAGCAATTGAAAGCGAAACAGTATGCCACGCAAATTGCACACAACCGAAAAGCGTATCTGACCATGCTTTCTGCTTTTATCGGTGTAAAATTAGACGAGCAGGTAGAGTTTCAAAGACCACTTGTTCAATCTACAGTTCCGGTAGAAAATCTGCGTCCCGAGCTTGCGCTTTTCGATAGCAAATCGAATCTTTTTGAAGTACAAAACCGCATAATCAAAGCGGATTTAATGCCCAAATTCGGATTGTTTCTGACAGGCGGATACGGCAATCCCGGTCTGAATATGCTGAAAGAGGGATTTACATCTTATTATATTGGCGGATTGCGCATGTCGTGGAGTATCAGTAGCTTATATACCCGCAAAAATCGCCTGAGCGATCTGAATACGCAGCAAGGCAACATAAGCGTTCAACGCGAAACTTTTTTGTTTAACAGTGACTTGCAGGTTACAGGCAAACAAAATGAGATTGAAAAATATCATGACCTGCTGGCCGACGACGATGAAATTATCGCTTTGCGGCAATCGGTAAAACGTGCCACCGAAGCCAAAATGAACAACGGCACCGCCAATATCACCGACCTGATTCGCGAAACCAACGCTGAAGCTCTGGCAAAACAGGATAAAATTTTGCACGAATTAGAGCTGTTGCAAGCCATTTATAACTTGAAATACATAACCAACAATCAAAAATAAAAGGAGATGAAACCATCCATTTTTAATGTAAGATATTTACAAATACTGCTGATTTTACTGCTTTTTTCTGCCTGTAAAAGTAAAAACAGCGACTACGATGCCAGCGGTGTTTTTGAAACCACCGAAATTGTGGTTTCGGCAAAGGCTAACGGCGAAATTCTGCATTTCGACCTGATGGAAGGTCAGGAAGTTGAGGCGGGACAGACAGTTGGTCTGATTGATACCACGCAACTCCACTGGCGAAAAGTGCAACTGCATTCGAGCCTGAAGGCAATGGACAGCCGACAAGTGAATGTAGCCGTACAGGTGGCGGTGTTGAGAGAGCAACTCTCCGCAGCCCAGCGCGAAAAAGAGCGTTTCACTCAGTTAATCAGGGAAAATGCTGCCAATCAAAAACAGTTGGATGACATCAACGCACAGATAGCCACGCTCGAAAGGCAAATAGCCGCCCAAACGGAAACGCTGAAAAACAGCAACGTCAGTTTAAGTAACGAGCAGCAAGCGCTTTTGGCACAAATGGCGCAAATTGAAGATCAGCTGAAAAATGCCGTAATAACAAGTCCTGCAACAGCTACCGTGCTGGGGAAATATGCCGAAGCGGGCGAATTTGCCATTCAGGGAAAGGCGCTTTTTAAGTTAGCCGATATGGAAAATATGTTTTTACGTGCCTATATCACAGCCGGTCAACTTACCGAACTGAAAATCGGACAAACGGTGAAAGTTCTTTCCGATATGGGAAAATCAGACCGCCACGAATACGAAGGCACCGTAAGCTGGATTTCCGACAAAGCCGAGTTTACACCCAGAACCATTCAAACCCGAGATGAACGCGCAAATCTTGTTTATATGGTGAAAATTGCCGTTAAAAATGACGGCTATATCAAGAAAGGGATGTATGGGGA
>CAZXTX010000295.1:0-3953 GCA_964643695.1 uncultured Mariniphaga sp.
TAAGAGTTTCGCATACTTCAGGAGTTTCATTTCCGTGAAGCTGAACATATTTAAATTCATATTCCATGGTTATTCTGATTATTTCATCGGTTTTTTCATTTACAAAAACTGCCACTTTTGCCTTTTCAGAGTTAAAAAGTTCCGGTGAGATGTTTTTGCCAACAAACCGTTTTGATTCCGGATAAAAAATGAACCCGAGATAATCAACCGGAAGCTTTTCCGTGTCACTACGATTGTCGGCATATTTCATTCCGCACACCTTTATTTTAACTGCATTTGTCATAATTCCGAAATCAATTTTTTTAATTCGTCGCCCGGATTTTTGGTTTTCATAAATATTTCGCCAATCAGGAAGCCGCTGAATCCGTTTCTTTTCAGATAACGGATTGTTTCGACATCTTTCAGTCCGCTTTCTGAAATTTTCACAAATTTACCGGGAATTTGCTCCGAAAGAGATACCGAAGTTTTCACATCCACCTCAAAGGTTTTTAAATTACGGTTGTTAACGCCGGCCAAATCTACAAACCTGTTTAATATTTTAAGCTCTTTTTCGTTGTGAATTTCCATTAAAACTTCCATGCCCAAATTTTTAGCTTTTTCTGCAAGGATTTCAGCCTGTTCTTTTTCAAGACATGCTGCAATCAGTAAAATCACGTCGGCACCAAATGCTTTTGCCTCTTCAATCTGGTAAGAATCAATAATAAAGTCTTTTCGCAGAATGGGAATATCAGGATTTGCCTGACGTACTTTTACAAGGTCTTCAATTGTTCCTCCAAAATATTCAAAGTCGGTTAATACCGATAATCCCGCGGCACCTGCCTCAGCGTAGGCTTTGGTAATAATTTCTGCTTTTGCATCAGAATTAATCACCCCTTTTGAAGGTGACTTCTGCTTAAATTCGGCAATAATACCGGATGAGCCCGGTTTCAGCAATGAATTTTTCAGCGAGTTGCATTCTCGCAAATATCCGGGCATTTGCCTTAACTGCTCAACGGGAACAGCTTTTTTACGTTTTGCAACTTCCGTTTTTTTTGTCTCTATAATTTTCTCCAGAATGTTCATTTTTTTGTCTTTAAAATTCAGTTACTGCTTTAAGTTTTTTTAGTGCATTTCCGCTTTTCAATGATTCTTCTGCCATGTCAACACATTCAAGAAGGCTTTTATCCGGAAAAACAAGATTAAGGCCTACGGCTGCATTGGCTGTAACCACATTATTCTGTTCGGCTGTGCCTTTTCCGTTAAGGATATTTACAAAAATTTTTGCTGCCTCGTCAAGTGAATCGCCGCCGTATATGGTTTCGGGCTTGATTTTTTTAAAACCGAAATCTGACGGAGATAAATATCCTTCGTTTTCATTTTTTGCAAAACGAGTTTTAGCAGTCAGTGAAATTTCATCATAGCCATCGTTACTGTTTATAACCGTATAATTCACATCCAGCTTTTCGTAAACATCTTTGTAATGATTGAAATTTTCGGTGTTGTTTACGCCAAGTATCTGATATTTTGGCGATGACGGATTAATCATTGGCCCGAGAATATTGAAAAAAGTCTGTACTTTGAGTGCATGACGCACGGGTGCAATATATTTCATTGCAGGATGAAAAAGAGGGGCATGCATAAAGCAGAAATTACTTTTTTCGAGGTCGTTTTTCAGTTTTCCGGGGTCATTGTCAAATTTGTAACCCATGAGCTGAAGCAGGTTGGATGAACCGCTGACTGATGAAACTGCATAATTGCCGTGTTTTGTAACGTTAACACCTGCACCGGCAATAATAAAACATGCAAGTGTTGAAATATTGAAAGTGTTTTTACCGTCACCGCCGGTTCCGACCACATCAATTGCATCATATTCCGAAAGGTCGGTAACAAGACAAAGCTCAGTCATTGCATCTCTGAAACCGCCCAATTCGGCTGAGGTTACGGGGCGCATTTTGAAAACGGTAAGAAAAGATGCAAACTCCACTTCGCTGTGCATCCCTTTGCCAATTTCAAACAGGCTTTTCTTGGCTTCATCTCTTGTAAGTGTGTTTCCTTCAAATAAATATTCCAAAATCTCTTTCATCTCTTTTATTTTTAAGGATTTGTAATCGTTTTAATTAATTTCCTGAGCCATTTCAATGGCATTTTTAAGAGCTGCAAGTTTGTTGTTTACTTCCTGAAGCTCTTTTTCTTCATCGGATGCTGCAACAATACCGGCACCTGCCTGATAAAACAGGCGGTTGTTTTTGCTTAAAAATGAACGAATCATAATGGCATGGTTAACTGTGCGGTCAAATCCGAGATAACCTATGCAGCCGCCGTAAAATCCGCGGTTTTGATTTTCATACTTGTCAATAAATTGCATGGCTTTTATTTTAGGTGAACCGGAAAGGGTTCCTGCCGGAAATGTTTCGCCCAAAACCTTCACCGGACTGGTATTACCATTTATCACCCCCGAAACATGTGAAACCAGATGAATTACATGTGAGTAAAACTGAACTTCGCGGTAAGTTTCAATTTTTACATTGCCGGCATTTTTATTTAAATCGCTGCATGCCAGGTCAACAAGCATTTTATGTTCTGTATTTTCTTTGGGGTCGTTACTGAGTTCTTCTGCTATTTCACGGTCAAGTTCATCATTGCCGGTTCGTCTGAATGTTCCGGCAATAGGGAAAATACTTGCCTTGTTGTTTTTTATTCTCAGCTCGGCTTCGGGGCTTGAACCGAAAATCCGGTAAGTTCCGTAATCAAAATAAAACAGATACGGCGACGGATTAATGGAACGAAGTGCCCTGTAAACATTAAAATCATCACCTTTAAACTCTCTGGAAAACTGCCGGCTTAACACAATCTGCATTAATTCGCCATTTATGCAATGCTCAATGCCTTTTGATACAATTTGTGTGAACTCCTCATCTGTAAAATTGGTGGTTTCGTTGTTAAGCGCTTTAAATTTTCCGGCAGTATAATTGAGATTTACCAATAAATGATGAATATAATCCATTTGTGAAGTTTCGCCTTCAGGCAGATTTTCAACAATGTAAATCTGATTCTTATGATGGTCTGTTGCCACAATATATTTGTAAAAGCAGTACTTAACTTCAGGAATCCTGTAAGTTTCATTAACGCCTGCTGTAAGTTTTATATCAGTAAAATGCTGAACGGCATCATAACTGATATAGCCGAAAAGGCCGTTAACCGGAGGAGTTTGTTCACCCTGCAACATCTCAAACTTTTTGTAGAACTTATCCAATTCTGAATGTAGTTTTCTTTTTTCTGAAAGTTGAAATATCTCAGATTTATTTCCCGGAATTTCCGCTTTTACCTCGTTACCGGTTACTGTAAATGATGCCAGCGGATTGAAACAAATAAATGACCATGCGTTTTCATGTCCGTGATAATCCGAACTTTCAAGCAGAATCGACTCAGGGTATAGTGTCCGAAGCCGCATATAAATGCTTACCGGTGTTACGGTATCTGCTAAAATTTTTCTGACTACTGGTGTGTATTTAAATTTTTTCATGTTCTGTTTTTATTATTAAAAGTTTGTAAAAAAAAAGCGGCTCACCGTGATTCAGTGAGCCGCTTTTTGCTGTATTATGGCAATGGCATTACCTCTTTTCACGGTTTTGTAAAAAGTTGCAGCACCACCACCAATTTGTTTTGTTAATTTTCATATTCTTCATTTTTTTAAAATAAAAAAACCTGCCCTTTTGAGGAGCAGGCACATTTTGAAATATCTTTAAAAAATACCAATATGGCTATAAACCCCTCACTTTAAGTAAGAAGACCCCACCACGGAAGCCATATTGTATTTATTTTTTTCATGTTTTATAATTATCAGGTTTCAAAGAATGAAAAAATATTTCAGAATAAAAAATTCTTACAGATTTTTTTAAAACTAATTTTACTTTTTTTCATATTTTATACGAATTGTATTTACAAAATAGTCCAAACTGTTTTGTAAATTTACA
>CAZXTX010000296.1:0-3947 GCA_964643695.1 uncultured Mariniphaga sp.
TTATAGAGAAAGGTTGTTCTGTTTTCAGGACAACCTTTTTTTTGCTGTCAATTGCCAATCATTAGTCCTTATAGTTGTCGGTTGTAGGTACCCCATCGAAAGGTGCCCCGAGGCTTTAGGATGAAAGAAACCTGTGGTAAAATTCCGGTAGAAGGGATACAGATTAACGTTATGAACGTCAGGAAAAATAAAATAACTTACAGATAAGTTGTTTGAAACAGAGGAATTGGATGCAGCAAGAATATAAACGACACAGGCGTACTTTTGCCGGAAACAGCCGGGTTCAACTGGAGCGGTTATTAGTATGCAGACAGGAACTGATTAGTAATTTGCTAAGTGGGATATCTGATTTTTCAAAACAAAATTAACCGGAACTAAAACAGATAATTGACCCTAAGGGCAAAATCAGGTAATTTTACACGAAATCCGTATCTGCCAAATACATCAAAAAAAGGTTTTACTTCAAGTCCTATCTTTACCGGCACCTCGTAAAAAATATAATCTACTCCGGCAACACCATCCAAACCTGCAAGAAACGAGCTTTTGGTTTTTGTGTATATCTGATTTCCTTCAGTAACTGATTTATTCCAGCTTTCGGTGCCAAAATGGACACCACCACCATAATAGAAAACCAATTGTGGTGAAAATGAAAACAAATCGTATTCATAAAATTCTGTTAACAGATGAAGCTGAACACCACGTCCGCGGGTTGACAGCAATGCCCTGAGCGAATGATTGTCGGCGGTGTAGTAACTGTATTCAATTCCCGGACTGATCCATGCCGCCCTTATACCGGCTGAATGTTTGTATCCCTGAGCATTTATTGTTGTAAAAGCTAAAATAAAAATTGCAAAAAACAATATTCGTTTCATAAATCAACTTTTAAAGTTCAAAAATGGCAGATTTTTAAAATCACGCATGTAAATCTGCAATTTTGTTGTTAAATAAATATAAGAACCGTATTTAAAAAATTATGCTCCGCTGAAATCGGCTTCATTAAAAGACACCGACGGAATCAGCCAGGATGAATTTGTATTTACATCATTTCCCAGCTCAGCAATGTTTGACCAAAGCTCCAGCATGTTACCCGTAACATTCATTTCTGAAACAGGCTGGACAATTTCACCTCTTTCAATTAGAAAACCTTCAATCCCGTATGAGAAATCACCGGTTGCCCCGTTACAGTTTCCACCGTTAAATCCGGTTACAAAAATTCCCCGTTCTGTTTGTCCAATCAATTCCTGTAATGTTTTGCCGCCTGTTTCAAAAACCAGGTTTGAATTATTCCCGCCGGTAGGCCTCATCTCAAGTTTTTTTCCGTAATAGGTATTTATATAGTAATTTTTAAGAACGCCACCTTCAAAAATAACTCGCTTTTTGGTTGCCAGTCCCTCGTTATCGAACATACGGCTGGCTCGTCCCGAAATAATAAACGGATTATCCCGGACAGTTAGTTTATCGGAAATCACTTTTTTACCAAGCATGTCAGTTAAAAAGGAATTCTTCTGCTGAATTGCAGATCCGCTTAGTGCAGACATCATCGGACTGAATAAACGCGGAACTATCCGGTTTTCAACTATCATTGCCATTTTTCCTGAAGTTGTTTTTTTCTGTCCGATTTTTTTCAGTGCCCTCTCCAATGCCTCTTTCCCGATATCTGTCTTTTTTAGTTTGTCATAAAACACTGCTGTTTCATTCCATCCTGCCTCCGGACGGGCATTGCCTCCTTTTACGGATACATTGGCCGACAAGCCAAAGTATGAGTTGGCAGTGTCTCCGGCAAATCCGTTGCTGATAACCATTATTCCCTCATTATATTCATCGTAGTAACCGGCAGTAACTGAAATAATACGTGGGTCTTTCCTCAACACCTCTTTCTCAATTTGAAATGCAAGTCTGATTTTTTCCTCAGGATTGAGATTATTGTAATTTTCATCGGCTGTTTGCAGGTTCTGTGGTTCTCCTTTGAAATACAATTCCGGATCGGGTAGTGTTCTGTATTTGTCTTCCGATAAAAACCGGGTTCCCGCAATTGCTTCTTTTATAAACAGTTTTAAATCGTTTTTTTTAAGCCTGTTTGTTGAATGTGCCGAATAGCGGTTATCTGCATAAATCCTGATTAAAAGGCTTATTTGAATTGCCTGTTCCAATGTGTCGATTTTTTCATTGCGCACTTCAACATTGCTGTTTCTGCTTTCAGAAATTGAGACACTTGCCTGTTGCGCACCATTTTTTAGTGCAAAATTCATTGCCCATTCTGCCAGATTATATTTCTCTTTTTTTATCATTTCAGATTCTTTTTAAAACTGCGCAATTTTTATACAGAGCCTCCAACAGTCAGTTTTTTTACAAGCACCGTGGGCAGTCCGCAGGTTACCGGAACCGACTGTCCGTCCTTTCCGCATGTCCATGTTCCGTTGTCAATCAAAAAATCGCCGGCAGCCATGCTGATATCGGCCAAAGCCTGAGGCCCGTTGCCAATAATATTAATATCCTTTATGGGAGCGGTTAGTTTTCCTTTTTCAATAAGAAAACCTGATTTTACAAAAAAGGTAAAATCGCCGGCACCAATTTTTACCTGTCCGTTACTGAAATTATCAACATAAACACCATAATCCACACTCGAAATAATATCTTCTCTGGTATGTGGCCCCGGCTCCATATAAGTTGCCCTCATGCGGGGCAGCGGAATGCTCCTGAACGATTCGCGTCTGCCGTTTCCGGTGGGACTGACCCCATAAAACCGCGAACTTATCCGGTCGTGAATGTAACTGTTAAGCACCCCGTTCTTTACGAGATAAGTTTTTTGAACATCGTTGCCTTCATCATCAATATTTATTGAGCCGCGGTTGTGTTCAAGTGTTCCGTCGTCAATAATATTTACAAAACTTTCTGCCACCTTTTTGCCCATTTTGTCACTGAAAACCGAAGTGCCTTTCCGGTTAAAATCGGCTTCAAAGGTATGCCCTATTGCTTCGTGGAGCAGTATTCCGGAACCTCCGGCCCCCATAACCACCGGCATTTCTCCTGCTTTTGGCCTGATTGCGTCAAATTGGAGATTTGTCCTTTCAACAGCTTCATCAGCAAGTTCATTAACCAGATTCTCACTCAACCATTCATATCCCTTGCGGAAAGAACGTGCCGAATAGGCATTTTCAACCTTTCCGTTTTTCTGCATTATGCAAACCGCTCCAAAATTAACCATCGGGCGGTAATCATATGTAAGAACTCCTTCAGAATTGAAAAAAAGAACATATGAAGTTTCATCACTTAAAAAAGCATTTACCTTAATCACCTTTTCATCGAGCGAGAAAATCCTGTCATTAATTTTCTGTACAAAAGGCACCTTTTCATCTACTGAAACATCTTCCCACGAACGAATTACCGGATAATATTTCTGAGGAGCCTTTTCAACCGGCACAGATTGTGAAAAACTGCTTTTTGTATTGGCAATGTTAGCAGCCATTTTTGCAGCGGCAAGCATAGATTTAACTGAAATATTTTCAGAATATGCATAACCTGTCTGTTCACCTTTAAGAACACGAATGCCGACACCGAAACTGATATTTGAAAATGCACGGTTTACATTTCCGTCTTCCAATGCGAGACTGTTTGATTTTTTGTGTTCAAAAAACAAATCGGCATAATCACCACCCCTGCTCATAGCCGCCGCAATAACTTTTTGCAGCGTTTCAACGGTAACTTCAAAATGATTTAAATAGCTGTTCACATTAATTTCTGTTTTTGATATCACATTGTTTAAAAAGTGAAAGAAAACAAATTCATTGCTTTTTTCAATGCAATATGCCTGTCATGTTAAAATATCAGCCACAAAAATAATACTTTATGAAAATTATCAGGCAATTAATAAAAAACAGCCGGAAGTAATACGAATTGTATTTACAAAATAGTCCAAACTGTTTTGTAAATTTCCAATCGGTATAAAA
>CAZXTX010000297.1:0-3932 GCA_964643695.1 uncultured Mariniphaga sp.
GGAGTTTTAAGTTTTTCTTTGATTTTTCTAAAAAAAAATGACTTTTTCAGAACAAAAGAAATCAGATTATTGTTAACGGTAAAAAGACCTTTAGTCAATTATGAATATTCAAAAACCTTATAAAATTATCTGCAAAATTTAATAAAAGTGTTATGAAAAAAGCTTTAAATTTTTATGTAGTAAAAAGCCTGATTTTTATCGTGCTTTTTCTTTTCTCATTTTCAGATTTGTCTGCATGCGAAGCCTGTAACAGAAGCTTTCTGAACAGTTTGCTTGAAAAAGACAAATTTAATACTCTCATCTCAAAGGAGCTCAGGACAACTATTGCAGCCCAGTCAACCAAAGGTGAATCTCCGGTAAAATGGGTTAATGACATACTTGCAATGAACAATATGACTGTGACTGACCTCAATCCGGAAATGCTTGACAATATGTTTGCTCACGCATCGGGTATTTCACCTTCACCGGCTGCCGCTTTTTCATCATCGGCTGCAGGTTCACCTGCAATGGCATCAGTACCTGCCGCAGCATCTTCCGCTGCACAAGGTGCAACTCAGGGACTTGAGTTTTTTGATGTTATCAACCGTGATAAAAGCTTGCCTGTGCCGGCAACGAGCTACGTTCCACAAAACACAAAGCCCAACAAATATGTAAGGGTTACACTTCAGGAAAATGAAACCTACATAGGGAATGGTGTTGTATATAAAGGTTTTACAATGGATAACAAAATTCCCGGCCCCAATGTAATTGTTGACGAAGGAGATATAGTTTCATTCACTTTGGTAAATGAAGGTAATTTGCCACACGGTGCATCAATTCATGCGGTTTATTCCCAAACTTCAAAATATCTTGGTAAAATAAATCCTGGTGACAGTGCAACCGTAATTTTTCAGGCTAACACACCGGGAGTATATATGTATCACTGCGCCCCCGGCGGACATGCCATTCCCATGCACGTAATTTTCGGACAGTACGGAATGATCGTGGTTCAGCCCAAGGCAAAATATGAAATGGAACGTGTACTGAATAAAAAACCTGATATTGAACTGTATCTGATTCAGCACGAATATTATGCCAGCGGAAAAGATGCCGTTGACGGACAGGGAAGGCCGATGTACACTGCATTTAACGGTAAACTCTTCCGTTATATCGAAGAGCCAATTGTAGGAAACCCCGGAGATTACGTTCGGATCTATTTCCTGAATGCAGGCCCTAACCTTGTTTCCACTTTCCATATTGTGGGAATTATATGGGATTTTGCATACTGGCAGGGAAACCCGGTAAACCGGATGACAGGCGGTCAGACAGTTACAGCCGGCCCGTCTGACTCGTGGGTAATCGAATTCAGAATTCCGCCAGACGAAGGTAATTATCTGATGTTGTCTCACGCCGTGGGGTCAACTGACCGCGGAGCTTTGGGATATATAACCTGTGACCCTGATGCACCAAAAACCAGACAAAAATTTTTGGCAGAGGGTATAGAATATTCTGAAGAAGAAATGGAAGAGTACTTAAGTCAGGCATCACGTATTATTACCCCGTTTGGCCTTGGCTCAGATGATGTTGAAGTGCCTGTTGTATATGATGAAGACACAGAAGAAGTTATTATCAGAATTATAGGTAATTCATATTATCCAAAAATTGTGAAGGTGGCACCCGGCACAACCATCAAATGGATTAATGAAGATGTATTCTCATTTACCGAAGGTGAATTTTCCGGAATTCACAATGTGATAGTTCGTGAAGGGCCTGAGATTTTTTATTCACCCCTGCTTGCCCATGCGGAAAGTTACTCCCAAACCATGGACAAACCGGGAGAATATATATATGTATGTGCACCGCATCCGTATATGGAAGGAAAAATAATAGTGGAAGGTACCAAATCCGGCAAAAAGAAACCGGAAAGAGTCTATGCCTCTGCCGGCCCTACCGAGACTTCATTTTACCACTGGAGCATACTGGCAATGGTTGCAATTGCACTCATGGTATCTGTATATTCAATGGTTAAAAGAAGTGAGAAAACTCAAAAATAATATCAGCCGGTTAATAAAATGAAAGAAGACTTAAAAGATATTCTTTATAATAAACTTTAATTTTCGATGAGATGCTGAAAAGGGATAACGAGGTTTTAAATCTCTGTTATCCCTTTTTTATTTCAGAAAAACGGAAACAGCTTTTTGATTTCCTCATCAGAGGGCCTTCTTCCGTATTCACAAATCTCAAAAGCTTCGGCTGCCGTAATTTTTGCAGCTTTTTCGGTACCATACCATTTTTCCAGTGATTTTCTTGTTTCAGCTGAAATGTATGGTTTACGCCACTCGGCAAGCCACTTCAGCCGTTCCTTTTCAGTTTTGGGAACCTGATCAAGTTTGCCGTCAGTCCATGGGAGCCATTCAAACATCTGCGATTCGTGAGCCGCTATTGCATATATTTTTTGCTCAAACTCTTCAGAAATATCTACTGCTATATCAGGCTGAAAAGGATATGGCTTCTGAAAGCGGTCTTCCACATATAAAAACACCGGGTTCTTTTCAAGCGGCGGAACATCGGCAGCCACGTTCGGTACAATTACCATATATGCGGCATCCTGAATTAAAATTGCAGTATAGCGGTGGTCGGGATGATAGTCATTCGGGCGCGGGCCAATAACAATATCGGCGTTCCATTTTCTTATCAGCCTGATAATTTCCAGGCGGTTTTCAAAAGTCGGCATAAGCTCGCCATCGTGATTTCCCAGCACAATATACTCGACACCAAGACGTTTTGCCGCT
Organism: uncultured Mariniphaga sp.; assembly: GCA_964643695.1. Taxonomy (GTDB): domain Bacteria; phylum Bacteroidota; class Bacteroidia; order Bacteroidales; family Prolixibacteraceae; genus Mariniphaga. The sequence continues at coordinate 2,772 of CAZXTX010000297.1, forward strand.
TCCTGGGTTTCAGCATATCTGATACGTGCCAGTGCTCCCCCACCCAATTCATGATGACCCGCATCACCATTTGTTACCGATACAAACAGCACATTGTGTCCGGCTTTTGCATATTTTACGGCAGTACCTCCAAAACGAATGTCACAGTCATCAGGATGTGCGCCAATAACAATTATGTTTAGTGGATTCTGAGCCTGCGTAAAAAATACAGTCAATAAGAAGAGAGAAAGGACAATTAATTTTTTCATGATATTTAATTTGTTTTTTAGGAATTACAATTTTACTTGTCAATTACACAAAATAAATAAAAATTAAAACAATACTGCCTACCCCTCTGCAATTTTATTTTCAGCTCATTTATTCGGGATAAATATAATATTCAGTTGGAGTAATCCACTTTAGATTTGTTTTTACAATCCCCCAGGCAGCGTATGTCCTTTCACCCAGCATTAGCTTGTTGCCGGGCATATCAGGCGGAAAATTCACCGGCAGCCGTATCTCGGTTGTTTTACTCAGTTCATTAAAATAATAAACCGGAGTTAAGTCAATATCATTAATATCGTCAATATCACCAATATATATAAAAGTATCTTCTGAAGATCGGGGATAAACCTTTTTGTATTTTTTTGCCTCTAATTCAGAAATCAAAAAGTCACCAAATTTGAACAAAGTATCATTGCCAGCCGGAGAAAAACTGAGAGGCAGTTTTTCATTTTTTAAAAATTCAATTTTTCTGGTAAACCGTGATTTTTCGCCAAATTCATCCGTTGCCTGAATAATATATGTACCGTCAGGTTTACAAAGCACCCAGTCAAACATTTCGCCATAATGGCCGTAGGAATCCTCTCTTGTAAAAAGCCAGTACTTCAGCTCCGGTTCATAATAAGCCCACATCTCGCCTTCAAACAAATCTCCTTCCTGACTTCGTCACTTTTTTGCGCCACCATATGGTGATATTGGTAATCAGCTAGTTAAGTTCATTAAATGGGTGGCGCAGGGTGGCGCAAGCCATATTTTTCTATATTTGCCCGATGTATATCCGTAAGAAAAGTAACCGTTCAGGCAGTATCAGCGTAGTAGTTGTAGATAAATCATTAGGCAAATACCGTGAGATTAAGAACTTTGGCACTGTCCAGTCGGCAGACGAGGCAGAAACTTTGT
>CAZXTX010000298.1:0-3931 GCA_964643695.1 uncultured Mariniphaga sp.
GACAGCCTCATCGGGCTGCCTGCTCAAAAGTCTTCCGTGTGGAAAAAAGATAACTGCATCAGGATTTATCTGCTCAAGAAATTCTATACGGTTGGATGAAGATACCGGATACACATTAAGTCCTGAATTTTGCAGTGATACAATCAGACTGTCCAGATGTTCCTTATTCCCGCTGAAAGGATCATGTATTCCCGAAATAATTGCCACCCGGCCCGCACCATTACGGTACAGTCCTTTTCCATTCAGATATTTTTCATAATCATCAGCATTTTGAAATGCCACATTCTCATCAACATGAAAAAAGGCGTCAGAAATACTCTCAACAGCAGGTTGTGCTTTTTCGGCAAAAAAAACTTTCTTATCAATATCCTTCCTGATAAATCTTGCCATATTCTGATAATTCACTTTATTCCCGTTACGCAGATAACCGGAAAGATTTATAATATCGGAACTGTCCAGGCTACAAATATTATTTTCAGGATTGGTAACCGCATGTGTGTAAAACGGAACTCCCTTTTCAATTAACGATTCAATAAGAGCGCGGTCATGTTCAGACAATTTAAGCCCCATGCCAAATGCAAGAATGAAATCATAATTCTTCAGTTTGTCTGTCTCGTCTATCTGAACAAGTTCATATTTTACAAATTTGTCTGAATTAGACAATGATATGTTTGACGCCTGAAACTGCTGAAAATTAAACAGTGCAATTTTTGTTACAGAAGCTGTTTTTTTCCATACTATCCGGCCTGCAGCAAGAATAATCAGAACTGAAACAATATATATAATATACTTTTTAACTGAAGCTGATGACATAATTTTTAATTTAAAAATCCCATTTCATACCAACAAAAAAGGTTCTTCCGGGTGATATACTGGAATAAAAGCTTGAAAATTTGGGTTTGTAATCAAAGAGATTGTTTACACCGGCATTTAATACAATATTAAACGGCATCGACTGCGACAATGTAAAACGAAATATTGCGTACTCCTCATAATGAACCCTGTACTCCTCACTCACATCTTTCTCAATTCCGGTTTCACTGTCGCTTCCCGATACTTCTCCGGTTCCGTAAATATCCATTTCGCTGAAATATTTTCCGCTTAAACTTATTGTTGAATTATATTTTTTCTTCAGTGCCGTACTATACTCTAACCGTGCAGTTGCCGAGTGCGGACGCACTATTGATTGTCTGCCCAGATTGTCTTTCACAAATGAGTAACCGCCTTTGAAAGTCAGATTTTTTAAAATTCGGGTGGTGACAGAAACTTCTGTGCTGAGAACTCCCGCATCTCCGATATTTGCATAAATTACAGTATCGTTATTCACCCACACAGTGTTCACCATATTATCAATCATTGAGTACTGCCCCATTGCGGTTAAAACTGTTCTTCCCAGACTTACCTCTGCCGAAAGATTGAAATTGTTACTTTTTTCGGGCTCCATATTTTTGTTGCCGATTATCTGAAATCCGCCACCGTCGGGATGAAACCAGTCGGTGTGCAGCTCCTTCAGGGTTGGTGAGCGAAATCCGCCCGAATACCCTCCGCGTATCGTTGTATTTGGAGCAGGCCTGAACATTGCCGACAAACGCGGGGTAAAATGCCCTTTAAACTGAGAATGATAATCATATCTTAAACCTCCGACAAAAGTAATTTTTTCAGTCATTTTAAGCTCCTGCTGGGCATAAAGTGCAAAAGTACCGGCAGAGCGTCCGGTATTTACACCATCATCGGTAAACATAAAAGTAACCAGCTTGTCAGAAAACATTTCGGCACCCGTTACCAGTGAATGGCCTGCAACCCACTCCATATTATAAATTGCACTCAGTCTGTATTGTGAGTTCTCATAATTTTTCTCCTTTTCATTCAGAAGCTTGTAATTTTTAAACTTATCATAGCGGTCAAAATTTCCGGAAACCAATAAACTCTTTTGCTCAGAAAACTTATAATTTCCCTTCAATCCGCCCGAATAACTGTAATAATCATCGGTTACCTTTCTTCCGTCAAGTCCGCCCGGATTCCTCTCCTTAAAATAGAAACCGCCCTTTACTTCAACTTCAAACTTTTCGGAAACGGTTGTGCCAACAGAGGGGGTAATGCTGTAATCGCTGTATCCTGCAATATATGTACTACTCAAAGGATTTTCCAGCTTTTTGCCATTATCAAACCACTGTATAACAGGTTCGATATCGTTCAGTAAATAGGGATTCATTGACTTAATTGAAGCCGACAGGCTTGCATATCCCCATTTTTGCCGGGTACCGGCACGGTAGCGGTAATTTTGTTCGTTGTTACTTCCGGTTCTCAGACTCAGGCCTGACTCAAACGGGCTTTCAGGCTTTTTTGAGATTATATTTATAACTCCACCAACTGCATTTGAGCCGTAAAGCGATGAAGATGCGCCCTTCACAATTTCAATTTGTCTGATATTATCCAAATCCACACGGTTATAATCAATATTGTCAAAAGTCTCGCCCGCCATTCGTTCTCCATCAACTAAAAAAAGAACATATTTACCGCCGAATCCCATCATATTTATATTTGAAAAACCGCCGTTGTTTGTAAACTCAACACCGGGCATCTCGTACTCAAGCAAATCCCTGAAGTTTGCCATTTGCATCCGCTCAACAGCTTTTGCTGAAATTAACTGGGTTTGAACCGGAACATTTTTTAAAAGCCGCTCGGAACGCGTACCGGTTATTACAACCTGTTCGAGGTCAATTGATTTTTCACAAAGAGAAATGGTTAATTTTGAATCATCACTGACAACAGGAACCGAAACATGCACATGCCTTAATTCGTACCCTATCATTGATACTATAAGAGTATAATTTCCTGCTCCCACGTCATTAATGACAAACTTGCCCGACTCATCGGAAATTGCACCCTGAGCGGTACCCTCAATTCCCACATTTACAAGGTAAATTCCTTCACGGGTATTACAATCTATTATTTTCCCCTCTATTTGTCTTGATTCAACATTAAGCGTTATTCCAAAAACAAAAAATATTGTGAACAGAATAATCCTCATATCTTTTTTATTAATAAGCCGAAACTCCCGGCAAACATTTATCCGGTTTCGGACTGTCAGAATAGTTCTTTCAGTTAAAGTTTACCGAACCATTACTGTTGTACTGATACTTAAAGCTGACATACCCGGCTTCATTTTTCTCGTTTTTATTGTCGTATAGCCAGAGCTTCACATAATTCCCATCAGCAGCCTTAAGAACATAAATCCAGTTGCTCAAAATATATTTTGGAGGTGGATTGCTCGTGTCAACAGTAAGCCATTCAGTGAGCACCTGCGAAAATGGCTGGTCCTCTTCTGTTGTTCCTGCACCGGTAAACGCAGTAGTTATTTTTCCAATTTGATCTTTTATATAACCACCCGAAGGTGCTTCTGTAACACTGTTCCACTCTTTAACACCGGTATTTACCACTTCTGATTTGCCTTTACCCGATGCACCTCCGTTAAGGCGAACATCGCCACGATGAAAAGCAATATCCCACGATAAATCATTTTCAAAATCAGTTACTGAAACAACCTCGCCTTTAACGAATGAAAAATAGACCCAGTCGGTATATGATTTGACATCCAAAAACTGTACATCCTTTACTTCAGGCTGAAAATCATCTTTTTTGTGTTCATCACTACATGAAACTAAAAATAAAGCACTTATCAATATATAAAACCCGTAATTTTTCATTTCTTTTTCAATTAATTTAATGTCCCAAACTTATAGGGAACCACTGCCTGAGGCAATACCTATAAATTGGGATTTTTCGGCATATTGCAACTTAGAGTTAAGCTTTACGGTAAAAAAGATTCATCAGTTTTCTTTAATTAATGAAATTAAACCGGTCATAAAATGCAAATAATACGAATTGTATTTGCAAAATAGTCCAAACTGTTTTGTAAATTTACAATCGT
>CAZXTX010000299.1:0-3920 GCA_964643695.1 uncultured Mariniphaga sp.
TTGAAAAAGGGACTGTAACCTGGCAGCATAACGGCAGTGAGCAGAAACTGAAACTTTCGCCCGATAAAATATATATTCATCCCACCGGTAATAAATTTCAGCTGATAAAACATTCAGAGCAGAAACTTTGGAGGATTGTAAACACTGCACCCGAAGGTGTTTTCTGTCATAAACCGAGCACGGTTTCAGGCGGTGGCAAGTCGGAGATTTCCAAATCGATGCAGAATGCCATCAAATACGGAACATTCAGTATCCGGGATCTGGAAAAAGATTCGGAAATGGTTGACAAGCTCATTAATTACAACTATTCAACCCGCTGGAAAATTATTTATCCCGATGCACGGCAGTCGCGTCCTTTCCTGAGTCCGCACCGCACGCTGGGTTCAGCAGTTAAGCTGCTTACTCCAAATGATATGTACACCGATGAATACAACCTTTTTCTGGAAAGTATTCCCTCCCACATCAAAACTCTGGCTCTGTATATAAAACGGATGTACCGCACACAGCAGGACACCGGCCCGTGGAAAGAGTACCTGAATGTGGAGATTGTTAACGGCCGCGATGGTGACACACTACGATACAAGCACAACAAGGTAATTGCAAGTTACGTCCGTATCGGTTTCAGTCCCGAAGGAAAATGGTACCTGCACAAACTGCGTTCAGACTTTATTCCGAGCCGGAAAATTCAGACTGAAGATGATATTACCGCTTCCGTTACGCTTCCGGCAGAACGTTTAAATAATCTGAATCCCGAATTCAGTAATAATAAAAGTGTAAAACTTGTTGCCAATTGTGAAAGCTACCTCTTTCAGCGACCGGATGAGGCTATAATTCGCGGATACGATAAGGAAGCCGAAGAGGATATTGTTCAGGATAATACATTTTTAACCAATTATGAACCGCTTACAAAAAGCGACGCGGTAGAGCTTACCGAAGATGCAATAGGTTTTGACGAATATACCGAACCGGTTCAAAAACTGATAAAAGAGGTGGCAGAAGGAAGCAGGGATACCTATTTCTGCGTTCCGTCTCATCCGAGGCTGGTTGACGGTGTTCCAACCAAAAATCCGCGCTATTTGCAGCGCAATATTTTCAAAAATGAAAATCAGGAAAGCTATCTTGCCGAGGTTGGTGTAAGGCTTTTCAGGAAAATACCAAAGGAAAGCCCGGTTCACTTTCCGGTTAATGCCGTTTTGCCGGGCAGGCGCAATAATCCGGCTGAAAGAGACAAAGGAATACGTCCGCTGAGTGTTTACGGACCGATTCACTATCAGGAAACTCCCGAGCTGTTTATGGATTTTATTTGCAGTCTTACAGGGAAATCACCTTCAACAACCGGTGCAGGCTCTGAGGGTGCACTTACAAAAGGGCCGTTTAACATGCTAATTCCCACAACCGACCTTAACAATGCTCTTTTGTCACATATTTTAACCGAATATCAGGGTTTTTCATCGGCAGCGGGCTATATCGGAAAAAATAAGCGTTTTGACCACGATATCAGTATTTTAATTCCTGAAATTTGGGCAAGGCTTGAACCCGGAGACAGAGATGCCAAAAATTTGATAAAATATCAGTGTCTGGAAAAAATTGAAGATTTTATTTATGACGGGAAAAAAGTATTTGCAAGCAGACTGGGTTACCGCATTACCAAAAATTTTGCATTCCGCTGTATGAACAAGCTTTTTGATGAACCGCTGGAAGTATTTAATGAAAAGATGCTGAAACCCGAACTTCAGAGTATGGAGGATTATGTTGACGGAATAAACAACATTGTTGAGGCACAACAAAAAGTAGCTTTGCAGTATTTTGACGAGAGGAGTGTGGATGCAGCAATTCCGCCGCTTAAAATTCTGCTGCATATCATGGCATACGGGCATTATGATGGCAATGACCTCAGCAGCCCCGATTTGCGTAAAGAGTTTGAAAGGGAGCATGTTTTGCAAACCGAATGGTACAAAAACAGGCTGAAGCTGAAGCAGGAAAAAGATTCAAAATTTTTGGAGAATCAGATTCAGTATTTGAAAGATTTTATGAATTCACCAAACAATCAGTCTTTGGTTGAAAAAATGAATCTTACCGAACGGTTTAACAAGTATGAAAAAAGATTTGAATATGTTAAATCGGATGAATATCTGAATGAACTTTCAGGAACGATAGGTGCCGACCCGCTGTTTACCGGGAAATAGATTATACGAATTGTATTTACAAAAAAGTCCGGCAACTTCTGCTACCGGACTGAACATATAATTTTAAACGGCGGTTTAAAGATATACCATTACTTTATAAAAGTCGAACTCATCACGTTTTAGCGGTTCAAACTGAAAATAGGCAATTGCAATCCGGCAAATATCCTTAATGTCTTCATATATGTCGGTAACATTTTTTTGAACAGATTCAGGAAACAGATTTTCGGTTCCCAAAGTTTCAAAACAGCATTTATAATCTTCAATTTGTTTTGCTGTTTCATAAATTTTATCAAAAAGCGATGAGGGAATACCTTTTTGAATTATTTTTTGCTTGGTTTCTTTATCAAGATTTTGGGTAAAAGCGGTTAAAAAGTTGTACAGGCTTAAGTGATCACCGTTTTTTGCATCGCTGAAATAATCACTGTAACCGAGCTTTTTGAAAAGTTCTTTTAAGAACGATTTTTCATTTTTAAAGTCAACTTTCAGGGCAGCACGAAGAACTTTAAGGCTTTGAAGGCCTGCAACCATCACTTCGTGCCACTTCATATACTTTTTTTCGTGAATACTTTCAAGGTTGTCGGTATAATAATTTTCAATAATATCATCAATAGTTGCATTTAAAGAATTTGCATATTCAAGATTCCAATCTTTTCTCACTCTTGAAAGTTCATAAATATTTTCCCTGAAGGATTGGGCAATTTTTTGACATACCAACATTGTTGCTGTACTGGTGGGACAAACGGCTGAGGTTTTCATTTTTTGCTTTTTTGATTAGATGATAATGTAAAACTACCAATGAAATGGCAGAATTCCTTGTAAATATCAGAAAAACACCAAATGTTTTACAGCAATGTTTTGAAACATAGTTTAAAAACTACTTTATCTGTCCGTATGAGTTATGGAGTTACGATTATGAATGTCTCTTTTTTAACTCTTTTACAATATCTTCAATACGATATCCTTTGTGTGAAAGCAAAACTATGAGATGATAAAGCAAGTCACCGGCTTCATAAATAAAATTTTCATCATCGCCGGCCATTGCCCCGATAATTGTTTCAACAGCTTCTTCACCAACTTTCTGTGAGATTTTTGAAACTCCTTCCTTAAAAAGTGAAGTGGTGTATGAACCTTCGGGCATTTCCTGCCTGCGTTTGTCAATGAAATCCTGCAGATATGAAAGAAATTCTATTTCGGTTTGTTTGTTTGTTTCAAAAAAGCAGGTGTCGGCACCGGTATGGCAAACCGGCCCAACCGGATTGGCTTTAATAAGAATAGTATCATTGTCGCAGTCGGCCAGTATTGAAACCACATTTAAAAAATTACCCGATTCCTCACCCTTTGTCCAGAGCCGGTTTTTGGTACGGCTGAAAAATGTGACCTTTCCGGTTTCGCGGGTTTTTTTTAGGGCTTCCCTGTTCATAAAGCCGACCATCAGCACTTTTTGGGTTGAATTATCCTGAATAACAGCCGGAACCAGTCCGTTAAGCTTGCTGAAATCAATCAGGGATATATCTGACAATAGATTCATCTGAAATATTTTTGCTGCTAAAATAGTATTTTAACGTGTTATATTGCCAAATACCATCTATGATATTTCCTGTAAATGCTCATATAAAATATTCAGCAAATATTCATGAATGATTAAACCACTAAAATAATTGTAGAATGTTCATTATGAGTAATCCTTGTGGAGTACAAAGTACAGAGTAGTGAGTAATGAGAATAAAAATAAAT
>CAZXTX010000300.1:0-3917 GCA_964643695.1 uncultured Mariniphaga sp.
TTTTAAACAAAATATGGGCTTTAAAGGCCCATTTAATAGAAATTATTTACGTATGCAAGGATGTCAATTTTCTTTTCTGATCATTTTATTCGTTTTTACCAGACTTATAACTACAAGTCAAGAAATAGACTTGAGCTTCACTGAAACAAAAAAATCATTCTCGATACAAAATAATATGTTTCTGATAAATAGTGATTGGAGTTCTCCAAGGATTCAACCAAATTGTATAGAAAAAAAATGGGAACATGTTAGGAGAATTACTGAAAAAATAAAAATTAGCGATCTTATGGGGATTAGTATTAAAGACCTTTTTAGTAATAATGCAATTCAGTTAGAAAGAGAATTATGGGTTTCTATGGATAAAACAGCTCTAGCAGTTCGTCAGAAACTAATTAATAACAGTAAAATTCCAATTAATTTAGATTCATTAATTGTTTTAAATGTTTCGTCTGAAAATAGTTTTAAATTATTTGAAAATCCATTGCCTGAAAACTGGAATATTATGGTTCAAAAGAGACATAAAAATGACAGACCCGAATCTATTATTCCCTTAGGTGAAGTCAAAGTCAGGGCAGATCCTTTTTTTGCAATGCCAACTGGTATTGATAAAAATGGGACTACCTTGTTAATTGGATATTTAAACCAGACCATTCATCTAGCTCATTTGGAGATTTCTTTTAAGAACTTTGTTGAAAAACCTGTATTAAACAAAGTTCTTGGAATAGCTGAATTTAATGGTATTAAAGTACCACCAAATGGTGAAAGAACAAGTCAGTGGATTTATATTACTTTTGGAAAATCTTTTGAAAAAACTATAAAAAATTACATAGATAAAGTTGGTATTTATCATAACGTAAATCCTCCTGCAAAAGATGCACCTACAGTTTATTGTACTTGGTATTATCATGGATGGGATTACGATGAAGAACTTTTTAAAAAAGATATTCTTTCATTTAAAAATAGCAGGATACCTTTTGATGTATTTTTAATTGATGAAACTTGGGATGTTAACAATTGGGGTGATATGAAGCCAAATAACCAATTTCCTTCGGGGATGAAGGAAGCAGCGGATAAAATAAAAGAACTGGGATATATACCTGGATTATGGATTTGTCCTTATTTGGTAGATTCGACATCTTTATTGGCTAAAACGCACCCAGAATGGATATTGAAAACTACGAAAGGTCTTCCTTATACTTTTAATATGAATAGGATAGATCATTGGGTTCTTGATCTAACCTATCCAGGAGTATTGGAATATCTTGAAGAAAGATTTCGCAATATAGTATGTAATTGGGGCTATCGATATTTTAAACTTGATTTTATGAGAGCAGTATTCCTTGATGGAGATTATGTATTTTATAATCCATTTGTCAATAGACTTGAGGCTTATCGTATGGGTTTAGAAGCTATTAGACAAGGAGTAGGCTCAAAATCATACATTTCAGTTTGTGGAGGTCATTTTGGAGGATCGATAGGCATAGCTAATTCACAAAGAAGTGGTAGTGACGTTTTTTCTTATTGGGACCCTAAAGAACTTCCTAAATATAGACAAAACATTCTACGCACATGGATGAGCCGGTTATGGCATGTTGACCCAGATGCCATGATGGTAAGGAGAAATAAAAAAAAAATACATCCAGGACTTTATGAAAATTTAACATTAGGTAAATTTAATGATAAAGAGGCGCAAATAAATGCATTAAATCAGTATATAGGTGGAGGGTTAATAACCTTTACTGAAGACTTTTCAATTATTGATAATGACAGAAGAGAATTATATAAACATGTCCTCCCATCAGTTAATTCTTCTTCTTTCCCGCTGGATTGGTACAATACTGAATTACCTTACTACATGGTTACAAAAATTGACCCTCGGTGCAAAAAACTTGAAAAATGGAATACTGTATCTATTGTTAATTGGGGAGATACTAAACATCAGTCTTCTTTTATTTTAAATAATTTGATAACTCAAGGATTATCTGGTGACCAATTTTTATTATTTGAATTTTTCAGTCAAGAAATAAAAGGAGTATTTAAAAAAAATGACTTGGTTGAATTGGGAGAATTAGATCCACATGTTGCGCTATTAATTAAAATAATACCATGGGATTTCAGTAAACCTATTTTAGCTGGTACTGACTTACATTTTTCTATGGGGGGTGTTGAGATTGATGATTGGAATGTTGACACTTATTCTGTTAAAGGATCACTTCAAACAGATTGGCTAGTGCCTGTAAATATAACGGCTGTTTTTCCCACAGGAGCGAATAACCAATTTGAATTGCAGACTGTTACAGTCCAACCCAATCAGAAAACTTTTTGGATCGAAAAGTATTAAACTCTAACTCCGCAAAATTACCCCTTTATTTTTAGTACTAAAATCACAAAATCTTAAAAATGTTTAGTTTATAAAAAAATTGTATTTAATTTTGAACTCCCTAATTAGGTATCTTATGGCATTACCGGAATGGGTTCTCAAATTTAAAGAACCAAAAACAGAAATTAAGTTAATTAAAGGCGGATATTACAAGTATGCCAGGAATATAAGTATAACCCTGTAAAAAAGCGGACGATAAAAATTACAGGTGTGCTTTTGGGTAAAAAAAAACCTATGGATTTATAATCCATAGTAATTGAGTTTGTCTTTATCCATAATATCATGTTTCATCTGCATCGTTCAATTGTCAGGATCATATGGCTTTTTATATATATCTAATACTCTTTCCATATATGCAACAAATTCACTATTCCTTTTGGGCGGAATAACCCAGCCTTTTACTTTCCAAGGCTTAAGTTCATTTCTTTTAGCGTCCTGCTGCGGACAGTTTCATGAAAAATATTTTTTACATATCGTAGTTTTATCATTTTATCAGCAAGCAGCCAAAGTGACTACCGAGCATATCCTCAGGTAGTTCACCACAAGCCATTACAGTCAGATGGGCTTTAATGTCCCCATCTATTAACTTATCATACATTCTTGACGTTGGTGCCATTTTTAATGCAGCATTAAAACTATTTTCTACAAAACGTTTCTTGATTCTGTAAATAGTTTTCATACCAATTTTAAAAATCTTACATATCTCTTCGTTTGTGTGATAGTTTTCAGAATATGTACCTCTGTGTAATTAGCAAATTTTAGTTTTACATTTTTCGGACAATTGTCAACATTTAGTAATATCAGTGCATGCATTACTTTTTTGACAGCATGGGTTCCTGATCATGTAATTGTCATTAATTGATTTTTTTTTCTTTGGTTAAAATTACTTTGTAGGTATTTATAGCTGTTTTTCAACTAGATTAACAAATATTTTCCAAATCATTATCAAATTTATACGTCAATGCATGTGTGACATGACGCTAATTTAATGCCTGCAATGCTTAGTAAAAGTCGTTTTAACAGGCGTATTCATGTTATCTTTTAACTGATTACCGACCTGTTTTTCAATATTGCAAAGGTTCTCAACAAAATTAATATCTCCTCTAAATATATCATTGACAGTATTCCTGTACCTGTTTGTAAAAATATTTGCATCTCCCTTTCCAAAATTGTTAAAAGAGAACAATATAGAGGTTATAAACCCTCGATGAGAAAATACTTTTATGGTATTACAGTGCAAGTAATTGCCACAGTAGATTGAATTCCTGTTGAATTTGCAATACTTCCAGGTAGTTTTCATGATATTGACAAATTGAAGAATATGTATTTCAATTTGCTAGCGTGAGTTTATCATACAACAAGGGATAAATCTCTATAACCTTCAGATATCCATAAAGATACATATTATTTATTTGTATACACCAACATTTTTGATTTTTGGTTGTTCATTATGGGCATTTTCAATATCCAATGCCATCATAATTCTTTTTTCGGCTTCACTTATTTCCTCAAGTTTATAAGTTGCTTTTGGTTTACC
>CAZXTX010000301.1:0-3909 GCA_964643695.1 uncultured Mariniphaga sp.
TCGGCAAATCCTTTTTATCGCGTAAAGCCAAAAAAGGAAGATGATTTATTCAAATCATTTAAAATTCTGAATTATATCATAAATTGGTAATATTTTTAAACCAAAAAATAAAAATTATCGTATTTTCGGGCTGAGAAAACAATGAAACAATGAAACTCAGTTCACGAATGCGTTTCTTTTTAAAAAATATGCTGAGCGGTTTGCTCTGGCTTGCCGTTTTACTTGCAGCATATCTGATTTTTGAAAAAAATTTTATTTCACATGCTTCGGAAGAGTGGATAGAAAAGTTTTATTCACAACCATTTATTGTCTATTCAATCTATTTTGCATCTGAATTTTTCTTCGGAATTATTCCGCCGGAATTTTTTATGATTTGGGCATTAAAAAGAGGAAATGCATTGAATTACGCCTTAATTGTTGCATTTCTTGCAATTGTTTCATACATAATTGGTTATATAATCTTCCTGATTGGCCAAATCATCTACAAAAAAACAGCCTTCAGATACATTCGCAGAAAATTTTTGAGAAAAACATGGTATCAGGTAAAGAGATATGGTGAATTTCTGATAATTGTGGCTGCCATGACACCTGTTCCGTGGGCTGCAACATGTCTGCTTGTAGGCTCTTCGGGATATCCGTCAAAACGGTTTCTGCTGTTTGCAATTTCCCGTTTGATAAGATATGCTATTTACGGATTTATAGTTTATCAAACCCATCACTTATAACAACAACGTACAAGCAGTTTGGCCGTAACAGAAAACAACCTGCGTTTTTCGTTGTTAATACCTTTAAACAGTGAAAAATTATTACATGTTTAAAAGGTTAAAAGAGAAATGGAACATAAAAAGCAACTTTCAGCTGATTATTGTTCTCATTATTTTTTCGGTTACAGGCAGCACTTCAGTTATTGTTAAAAAAGCAGTTTTCGGCTGGATAGGCATTACATCCGACACAAGCCTGTGGTTTAAAATTCCGTTGTATATTCTGGTAATTATTCCAGTTTATCAGATTTTACTTTTAATTGTGGGAACACTTTTCGGGCAGTTCAGATTTGCTTGGGAGTTTGAAAAAAAGATGTTTTCATACTTTCTTCCAAAAAAACAAAATCCTTAATTTGCTTTAACAGAATACCATCTGACGACATTTGGTTTTGTTGCAAAAGCTGTTGTCAGTATTCTAAGGTTTTTCCTTTTTCCACTGCCGGAACACCCTCTTTCATCCACGGGGGCATTGGCTCACCTTTCAGATAATGGTTGAAAAACTGAAACATCCGCCTGCTTAAATCGGTGCGGTTTGCCACACTGCCATCATTCAGATTATGCGGTTCACCGTTATAGTTGAGCATCCACACCGGTTTGTTAAGCCGCCTGAGTGCCACAAAAAACTCAATACCCTGATACCACGGAACTGCACCGTCATTATCATTGTGCATCATCAGCAAAGGCGTGTTTATTTTGGGTGCATGAAACAACGGTGAATTTTCAATATACTGAAGCGGTTTTTCCCACAAAGTTCCGCCTATCCTGCTTTGCGTTTGCTCATACTGATACATCCGGCTCAACCCTGTCTGCCACCTTATTCCGCCATAGGCACTGGTCATGTTGCTTACCGGCGCACCTGCCATTGCCGCCGCATACATATCAGTTTGCGTTATCAGGTAAGATGTCTGATATCCGCCCCAGCTCTGTCCCTGAAGGCCGATATGCTTCTCATCCACAAAATGAAACCGGTTGATTAAATAGTGGGTTCCGCTCACAATTGCATTGTAGGCACTTTGCCCGGGATACCCGGTCTTATAGGTAATATCGGGAATAAAAACCAAATAGCCGTTACTTGCATAAAACGACCTGTTGATAGTTGAACGACTTGGTGCCGGATGCTGGTGGCGATACAGATTTTCCGAGTTCCGTTCGTAAAAATAAACCACCATCGGATATTTTTTTTCCGAATCAAAATCTTCCGGTAGATAAAGCAGTCCTTTCAGTCTTTCACTGGTAAATGAAGACCACACCACAAGCTTAACCTGCGGCCATATAAAATCCTTTTGCTGTGGATTTGCCGCCGATATTCTTTCACTTTTCTTAAATTCAGCATCGCTGTGCCACAAATCCGGAAATTCAGAAACGCTTTCTTTTGTCCAAATCAATTTGTCCGCATCCTTTGCCTTTCTCACACCGCCAAAATGATTTTTATCCATAATCAGCCTGCGGGGTTCGGCTGGCTTATCAAACTTTGTACTAAAAAAACCGCTTTCCATGGTTTCTTCATTAAAAGAACTTAAAAGAACCTTCTCCTTCTCAGGGATATATTGCAGCTCAGAATCCAGTTTCAAATAGCGTAAACGAATTTGATTTTTCCGGCCAAATTCCCCGGTAATATTAACAGGGCCGGTTTTTCCCTCCGGATCAATTTTCCAGATATCAAAACGGTCATAGATAAACACAAACCGGTCATCCTCCCCCCACCCTGCAATTCCGTATGAATTGGGTTCCATCGGAACATCATTCAATTCGTTGTGAAAATTCACCGAAATATTTTTTGTCAATGAAATAATTTCAGGACGGTCAATATCGGTTGAGCGGGCATAATAGTTACTGTCTGCCGGCTCGTACCACATCACATATTTTCCCTGCGGCGAAATATTCATATTCCTTTTCTGCTCTGCAATCAGGTTTTTACTGCCGATTGACAAGTCAATTATGTAATAATCGCGATAATGTCTGGCTGACCAGCTTGTTTCGCGCAAATATGGAAGTTCGTTGCTTCCCAGTGCCAGATTACCGTCTCCCTTTTGCAATACCGAAACATCTCTTATTACAGTATCACCAAGCTGAACAAATTGTCCGGAATTTAAATTGTAAACGGCAGTATAAGTTCGTTTTTTTTCTCTGGCTGCTTCAGTTTTTTGCTGTGGCTGAAGTTTCAAATCGTGCCAGCTCCAGATATCTACATTTGGTTTTTCGTCAGCAGGTATGGTATCTTTCGGCTCAGGCACCGGACTTTTTGCAGTACCGAAAAAAAGCCGCCGTCCGTCTTCCGAAAAGTAAACAGAACCATCCTCAGCCGGTGACCAGCCCGAAGGAATACCTTCTGTATCGGTATCAACTATTTTTTCAAATCCGCTATCCGACTTCCCGAAAAACAGCGAATAAACTTTCTCTTTTATCGTATCCTGTGAAAAAAGAAAAGCTGCCTGATTGCCGCTCTCGTCCGTAACAGGCCTTTTAAGCCATCCCTTTTCAGAATAAATTTCAGAATATTTTCCTGCAGAAGTGTCAAAATTAAACAGTGTAGAATATGTGCCGGTGGAATCTTTCTTTTCGGTACTGAAATAGAAAGATTTGCCATTTTTTGAAAAGAACCAGTCATTAACTTTTTCAATCAACAGTGTGTCACCTGTTTCAACTTGAAACAACACCAGATTATCACCTGCCGGTTTCTCCTTTTTATCTTTTGAATTATTTTCCAGACTGTCTTTTGGCATTTCGGACAATTCAATGGTAAAAGCAATCCACTTTGCATTTTCATGCGGTATTTTATACGATTTAACTTTTGAAAATCTGACGGTTTCCCTTTTTCCGAAAAATATGATACCGAGACTATCCTTTGGCATATCCTCCTTTTTCATCTTATCCAGTTTCGCTTTTCTTATTTTATCTTCAGGCTGTTTAATTGAAAAAATCATAAAATCATTTTCAGGTCCAAAAGCAGCATTGTATCCCCTCGGAATAGTGTCAAAAACTGATTTCTCATATTTTACAACGAGCATTCCATCACCTTTCAGCGGATTTTGAACAAATGCGATCCTGCTACCGTCATTCGAAATCATTGTATTTGACAATGTATTCCACGATTCGAAATCATCAATTGAAAGTGGCTTTTTACCGGGACCCGACGAAAATGCCGACA
>CAZXTX010000302.1:0-2209 GCA_964643695.1 uncultured Mariniphaga sp.
CAGGATCAAAGATTGTAGATGCAATGTAACGATACGGTTTTGAGCCTTTCTGACCGGCATTGTTCCAGTAATATATCAAAACAAGTTTTCCGTCAGCTCTCTGCACCATTCTTGGATATCCAGCATCATGAGTTGCACCATCACAACACCTTAAAACAATTTCATCACTCCAGCTTTTTCCGTCATCTTTGCTAAATCTTATGTTTACACGTGAACCATACTGACTGCGATAAATATATGCCAGCGCAAGCCTGCCGTCTTTAAGTTTCAACAGTGCCGGCGGTGATCCGCCACGTCCGGTATCGGAAACCGGATCTTTAATCTTCTCCCATGTTTTTCCGTTGTTATTTGAATAATAACCTGTTAATAAATCAACTCTGTTTTCGGTTCTTGTACGAATTACCGAGAGAAGTTCATTGTCAGAAATTCTTATTGAAGAAGACATAATGTCAAAACCTTCAGGTTCTTCACCCAGCCATGAAATTAGCTCCCAGTTAAGGCCGCCGTCAGTTGTCTGAACCATTGCAACCCTGCCTTCCCTTTTATTGGATTTTGCAACCGTAATAAAAGCTTTTAAATCCTTTTCACCATCAACTATGTAGTCTGTTCTGCTGGCAACGCCATGTGTATTTAAGTCGGGGAAAATAAACGGGCCTTCCCACTTTTTACCTCTGTTATTTGAATAATAGAAATGAGAAGGGCCATAATTGTTATTATGACGCAAAAAAGTAAGGATAAAATCGGGATTGGTGAAATCACTTACAGCCTCACTTAAAGGAACGGGAGTTACTGCCTTTTCGCTGCTTATGTTGTTGTCGTGCCCACAGGCGGTTTGTCCGTGCTCGTAAGCATCTTCGATAGTCCATGTTTCACCGCCGTCTTTACTGCGTGCATATTTATTATTCGCCGTTACCGGTTCATATGTATGACCGGATTTTTCTTTATAATCTGCTAACACAAAACCCACCAAAATTTCATCGCCCCACGACCAGATACCGTGGTTGGCAGGCCAGCCGCCAAAACGGCCCTCTTCATAAAACACAATGCCGTGTTTAATTTCTTCTGTTTCAGTTGTTGCCGGTGTTGTACCCTTATCCGGTTTCTTATTTTCGCAAGACGACAGAAAAATTAAAAACATGAAGATTACTGCTAAAATCTTACTGAATTTTGTTTTGTTTCGTTTCATCATAATTGAAATTTTTATTATCGATTTTAAATACAATTCGTATTAAATGTGAAGATACAATGCTTTAACGAAATCCAAAAAAAATATGACTTTTATCCCGAAAAAAATCTTCAGCTGGTAAAAAAGCAATTATTAGAGAGTAAACACTGCCATACCCGCTTTTCAGATGAATTTTATTATAAATCTGACAGAAGATAAAATGATGAAGTTTTTAAAACTTCCCGTCAGATTAAATATCAGGCTTTTCGCATATTATTTTCAGTAAAAACCCCCATTAATAATTAACAGATGTTTTATATATTTGACATATAATTATAAAACTCAAACGATTATGAAAAATATTCTACTGACAGCATTTTTTGTTATCGCAGTTTTAACGGCAAATGCACAAAATGTAAACATACCGGATGCGAATTTTAAAGCATATTTATTAGGAAACACGGCTATTAACACCAATCAGGATGATGAAATTTCCGTGGCAGAAGCGCAGGCGTTTACAGGGGCAATTGAATGTGATAATCTTAATATTTCAGATTTAACAGGCATTAACTCATTTACGGCAATAACCGTTTTGAGTGTTGGTTCCAATCAGCTTACAAGTTTAGATGTAACTGCCAATAAAAATTTAAATAGTTTGAATTGCGGGGGTAATCAACTGACCTCTTTAAATGTAAGAAACAATACGAATTTAACAAGTTTGTATTGTAACGCAAACAAACTAACTTCTTTAAATACAGGTAATAATAAGAAATTGGAGATTCTGGATTGCAGCAATAATCAACTGGCGTCTTTGGATTTAAGTAACAATACTAATTTAGAGTGGTTAAATTGCAAAAATAATGAACTGACAACTTTGGATTTAAGTAACAGTATAAATTCTGAGTGGCTGAATTGCTCTAATAATCAACTGATATCCTTGAATCTAAGCAACAATACAAATTTAGAGTTTTTGAACTGCGAAAATAATCAACTGACATCTTTGAACCTGGATGACAATACAGATTTAGAGCAGTTGAATTGCGA
>CAZXTX010000302.1:2309-3906 GCA_964643695.1 uncultured Mariniphaga sp.
AACTGACATCTTTGAACCTGGATGACAATACAGATTTAGAGCAGTTGAATTGCGAAAATAATCAACTGACATCTTTGAACCTGGATGACAATACAGATTTAGAGCAGTTGAATTGCGATACCAATCAACTGACTTCTCTGGACTTAAGTAACAATACGAATTTAATAAGTTTGAATTGTATCATAAACGAACTGGCATCTTTAAATGTAAGTAATAATACTAAATTAGAAAGATTGGATTGCAGCTATAATTCACTGACTTTTTTAGATGTAAGTAATAACAGGAAATTGGAGTGGCTGGATTGCGAAAATAACCAACTGGCTTCTTTAAATATAAGAAATAATACGAATTTAATGTGGTTACATTGCGGCAATAATAAACTGACTGCTTTAGATGCAAGCAATAAAACAAATTTAACAAATTTATTTTGCTATAATAACCGGCTGACTTCTTTAGATATAAGTAATGATACGAATTTACAGTTACTGGATTGCGAGAATAATGAACTGACTTTTTTGGATGCAAGTAATAAAACGAATTTAAAGGAATTGTACTGTTACGAAAATAAACTGACTTTTTTAGATGTAAGTAACAGTACAAATTTAGAGCTTTTGGATTGCGATACCAATCAACTGACTTCTTTGGATGTAAGCAGCAATACAAATTTAAAGTGGTTGAATTGCGATACCAATCAACTGACTTCTTTAAATATTAATAATACGAATTTAATGTGGTTATATTGCGGCAATAATAAACTGACTGCTTTAGATGCAAGTAATATAGCGAATTTAACGGAATTGTACTGTTTCTATAATCAACTGACTTCTTTAAATGTAAGCAATAATACGAATTTAGAGTTGCTGGCTTGCTTCTATAATCGGCTGACTTCTTTAGATGTAAGTGATAATACAAATTTAAATATTTTGGCCTGCGAGAATAATCAACTGACTTTTTTAGATGTAAGCAATAATACGAATTTATCGGGGCTGGAATGCGGGAGTAATCAACTGACTTCCTTAGATGTAAGTAATAATCCGAATTTAACGCAATTGTACTGTTATGATAATCAACTGACTTCTTTAAATGTTAAAAATGGAAACAATACCAATACAACAGCTTTTTTGGCAGTCAACAACCCTGATCTTTCCTGTATTCAGGTTGACGATGCTGCCTATTGTAACACAAACTGGACAGGAGACAAATTCCAAAAAGATAAAACAGCAAGCTACAGCGAAAATTGTGAAAATACGGGAGTTAATGATGTTACAAACTCAATTTACTCCATCTTTCCCAATCCGGCTGCAAACACTCTGAACATCTTCCTTTCATCTGCCGGTGATGCAACCTACACCATTACGAATTTACAGGGGAAAGTATTGAAGCAGGGGGTTACAACAGGTGTAAACACAAAAATTAATATAAGTTCTTTAGCATCTGACATTTACCTGATAACTGTTGCTAAGGGCAGAAGTCAGTCAACAATGAGGTTTATAAAGGAGTAATACCGATTGGAAATTTACAAAACAGTTTTTTATTTTCAGTTTTTCATCGAAAAAAGACATCAACCTTTCTCCACTGTTTCAATCTCCTCTTCGGT
>CAZXTX010000303.1:0-3826 GCA_964643695.1 uncultured Mariniphaga sp.
GGATATTCCCTCAGCCATTTGTCGAGCAGGGAAACAGGCAGCATTATCGCTTCAGTTGCCGTTTCCGCCACTGCAATAACATTGCTTTTCATATTCGACATACAGCAGGTTAGCGACATGGCACACATTTCATTTTCTTTCAGATAATAAAGCAACAACTCGTTTCCTTCATCATTGGTTCTTGAAACCCTGACCATTCCGCTAATTATCAGCGGAAAAGTTGTTATAAACTGGCCTTCGCGAACTAACTGCTCGTTTGGCTGAAAGTTTTTAATGATACCGTATATGCCGATTTCCTGCAACAGCTCTTTTTCAAGAAAACTATATTTTTTAAGAACTTCATCCACAATTACCGGAATTCATATTAAAAAATATCTTTTACTTTTTCAAAAAATGACTTGTCGTCTGATGACGGGCCTCCCTGAAAAGCCGGCTGACTCAGCAGTTTTTCGAGCATTTTCCGTTCTTCTGCATTTAATTTTTTGGGAATCCACACATGTATTCTTACCAATAAATCGCCATGTCCGTATCCATTGATATCGGGCAATCCCTTGCCTCTCAGTCGCAGAATTCTTTCGGGTTGGGTTCCGGCATCAATTTTAACTTTTACTTTACTGTCAACAGTCGGAATTTCGGCAGTTGTACCCAAAGTAATTTCAGGAAAAGACAGATACAAATTGTAAATAAGGTTATTTCCTTCACGTATCAACTGAGGATGCTCTTCTTCAGAAATTACCACTAATAAATCGCCGTTAATTCCTCCGCGCCGTGCAGCGTTTCCCTTTCCGGTAACTGTCAGCTGTATCCCCTCTCCCACTCCAGCCGGAATTTTGATTGATATAACTTCATCTTCCCGCAATACCCCTTCGCCTGCACAGTGACTACATTTATCGGTAATTATTTTTCCGTCTCCATGGCAGGTCGGACAGGTTGATGTTGTCTGCATCTGCCCGAGTATGGTATTGGCAACACGTGTTACGCGCCCTGAGCCGTTACAGGTGGAACAGTTGGAATATGCAGTAGCATTTTTGGCTCCGGTACCGCTACAGTGCTGACACTGAACATATTTTTTAACCTTTATCTTTTTTTCTGTACCGTTGGCTATTTCGCTCAGATCCAGTTTAACTTTCACTCTCAAATCGGAACCCCTTGAAACCCTGCGGCTGCCTCCGCCGTATGAACGGCTGCCGCCAAACCCGAAGTTTCCGAAGTGCCCTCCAAAAATATCACCAAAAGCTGAAAAAATATCTTCCAAATCTGAAAATCCGGAAAAACCTCCGGCTCCTCCGGCTCCTGAAAAACCGGCATGACCAAACTGATCGTAACGCTGTTTCTTTTCGGGGTTACTGAGAACTTCGTATGCTTCGGCAGCCTCCTTAAATTTCTCCTCAGCCTCCTTGTCACCCGGATTTTTATCAGGATGATATTGCAGTGCCTTCTTCCGGTATGCTTTTTTTATCTCATCAGCCGAAGAGTCCTTGGTTACGCCCAACACTTCATAATAATCTCTTTTTGCCATTTTCCTTCTCTATTTCTTTTTATTCTCCAACCACTACTTTGGCATAGCGGATAACCTTACCGTTTAACAGGTAACCTTTTTGGATTACGTCAATTATCCTGCCTTTCAGTTTATCTTCCGGTGCAGGTACTTTTGTCACTGCCTCATGGTATTCCACATCAAACTCAAGGCTTAAAGCCTCTATCTCACTTACATTATTCTGTTTCAAAAAATCCTTGAACTTATTGTATATAAGCAATGTACCGCTCTTACCCGGATCATCGTCCGAAATGTCCTTCAATGCCTGAACAGCTCTTTCAAAATCATCAATAACAGGTAAAATTCCGGTTAAAACATTTTCGCCTCCGGCCTTGATAATTTCTGCTTTTTCTCTGATAGTACGTTTTCTGTAATTATCAAATTCTGCCTGTAAACGCAGATGCTTATCTGTCAGTTCAACAAACTTCTCTTCAAGCTCTGCAAATTTTTTCTCTTTTTTTGATTTTTTACTTCTGACCTCTTCCTTTTCAGAAACAAGCTCTTCCTCTGCAACCTCATCTTCAATATTATTTTTTTCGGAGTCGGTTATTACTTCTGCAGTTTCATTCATTTCTGCATCATTATCGTGCTTTTTATTACGGTCTTCTTTATTTTCTGTCATATCCGCATACTTTGTAGGTAGCAACGTTTTAATCAAAAAATTTGCCACAAGGTTATAAAAGACAAATTGACATCTATTTTAACAATCAGATGTCAATTTGTATGTAAACTTTAAATTTTTAGTCCTGAAATTTATTTTTTCAACATTTTTTCAAGAGTGGCTTCCAGGGCAGGGCCTTTTAACTGCCTGGCAACAATTACCCCGTTTCCGTCAATTAAAAAGTTGGAAGGAATGCTTCTTACACCATAAACAGCAGCATGTTTGGAATGCCACCCTTTTAAATCGCTTATGTGATACGGCCATTCAAGTTTGTCGGTTTCAATGGCTTTTGTCCACTGAACTTCGGTACGGTCAAGAGATACACTGAAAACCGTAAAGCCTTTTCCGTTTTCAAAGTCTTCATCTTTATATTTCTGCCAGGTGTTAACCACATTCGGGTTTTCCCAGCGGCAGGGGCCGCACCATCCTGCCCAAAAATCAAGCAAAACCAGTTTCCCGTTGGTGTCGGAAAGTTTAAAAGTTTCGCCGGTTGCCGATTGACCGATAAGTTCAGGTGCTTTATTTCCGATGTTGATACCGAGTTCCTGTGCAAAAACGGCAGTTATGCCTAAAAACACTATAGCAGAAGTAATTAAAATCTTTTTCATAAACATTCTGTATTTTATTTAAGTGGTCAAAAATAGAATTTAACCTTGATTATTCAAAAAAAAATTCTCCTGTTTACTCAATGATCTTTTAACAAAATAACTTATACGAATTGTATTTACAAAATAATCCAGACTGTTTTGTAAATTTCCAATCGGTATTAAATTCAGTAATATTGAATAATCGAAACAACTTCAGATAATTAAACCTGATAATTGATGAATGAACTTTATTTATATTCTAAATGAACAGGTTAAAACGCATAACTGATACGTGGGCCCAAGTGCGTACCAACAAAAGGATAATCAGGTAAAATATTTGTACCCCCGGTTAATCCAATATTTATGTGTTTTGTGACATTTAAACCGATATTCAGTTTTAATGGAAAGATTAAATCAGTAAAAGCTGTTTTAAAGGGCCAAACATTATTTTCAAATTGATAGGAGAAGGTATTTATTTCAGTATATGACCCAATCCCCGCCTGACCTGAAAAATCTAAAATTTTTAAAAATTTCACCTGATAACCAACTGTTAATCCAACTATTAAATTAAAAGTCTCGGCATTTGTTCCGTTACCATAATCATAATTATTAACCACATGATCCATTTCCTCATAATACCAACTTTCCCCATAGCTTGCAAATGAAGAAATAAATATTTTTTGAGTTAAAAAATATCTTATATCGCCTGAAATATTTTTGCCGGGCTTTATTTTGTAATAATCTGCAGCTTTGTAATATCCTCCTTGTAATCCGGCTTGCAATTTAAATTCCTGGCCATATACACAAATAGAAATAAGAACAGCAATAATTGAAAATACAACCCTTTTCATTTTAATAATCTTTAGGATTTGTAAATAAATAACAAAACTGTCACAGTATTTTTTTAAACGTTAATATCAAATTCTTCAAAATGCAATAGCAAGTATATCGTAATCAACATCAAATTTTTTCTGTACTTCTGTTTTTATAAAAGATTTAATTTAAAAAATTAAGTGAATAAGCGAATTGTTTTGCACAACA